>CAZUTD010000261.1:0-2517 GCA_964623185.1 uncultured Clostridiaceae bacterium | reverse complement strand
AAACGCCTTTAAAACCCCGTCCATATCCAGGACTCACAACTTATTGATAAGAAGCTCAAAAGTTGCTACAATGGTTGGTGGTAGTATTTATTATCGGATCAAATACATATATATTAAGTATTTACAAAACTAACTCTAAAGGAGAGAAAAAAATGAAAAGAACAAAAATTGCTATTCTATTAAGTCTTTTGTTGGTTTTGTCTTTGACAATGTCAGCCTTTGCAGACACTCAAGCAAATCCGCTTAACCGTCTTGACCTTGTTAAAAACCTATTAAAACTAAATGATATCGAGGTTGAGGAAGCAACCACATCCTCCTTCAGGGATGTTACCACGCCTGAAGATATTGCCTATGTGGAAACAGCTACCAAGCAGGGTATAGCCTCAGGATATGCTGGAAATTTCGACCCAGCATCTATTGTTACAAAAGAGCAGGCAGTAACCATGGTTCTTAAGAGTTTTGGCGAGTTAGACCTTGCCAACAAGGTAACAGCTGAAGTTATAGAAAACACTATTACTTTTGATGACAAGGCTTCAATCTCTACTTGGGCACGACCCTATGTAGCACTGGGAATACTAAACAATATTATAGATCCCAATGAAACAGTTTTTAATCCCCAGGCTGACCTTACAATTGAAGATTTAACAACTTTAGTGTCAAAGGCTAGAACTGCTTTTACAAGAGATGGCATGACAGCTACACAATTACTAGCAAAGGTGTCCGATGATTTACTTGAATATGAAACAATGAAATACCATCTTGAGATGGATATGGTATCAAATACAAAGGATTTATCTGATGAAGATAATATAACAGAAACCGATGCGGTAATGAAAATGCTATTAGAAGCAGTTATGGATCAAGCAAATGACAGGGTCTATGCTGTGAATACAGTTATTATTGAAGCCGGTGATGAGAGTATTGAGACATCCACCGAAATGATTATGGACAATTATGTAATGTATATTAAGGCTCCAGGAGTAGAAGGCTGGATGGCACAGGACATCAACCCAATGATGCAGGAACTTGAAGCCCTATTAGGAACCAGTATTGAAACCAATACGGGTATTTCTCAAAAACAAATGGAATACTTTGGAATGAAAGCAAGTTATTTAAATGATGTAACACTTGACGGTCAAGACTACTATGTGGTTTTAATTTCCGTTGACAAGGAAACTTTCAAAATTGTTATTGACGAAGTTTTGGAAAAGATTCTTGATTTAACAACAGACTTAATGGGTGCAGAAGAATTAAGTGGCCAAGATGAGGAAGAAATGAAATTAGCTATAAAGATGATGATGTCTGAGCTATTGCAAAATCTAGACATGGAAATCCAATATAAATACTATATCAATCAGGAAACAAAACTATTGGATAAAGCAGATATCGAACAAGTTATGACTATGGTTATGGGACCTATCGAAAATCATACAACTAGCACAGGTAGCTTATATTTCTACGATTTTAATGAGCCTGTAGAAATTCCTGAAATCCAAGAGGAAGATATTTTTTCCCTATCAGACATGATGGATACCGAACTTGTGGTTGAGGAAGCAGTAGTTCAAGAAGCAGTAATTGAGGAAGCAGTAGTTGAGGAAGCAGTACAATAAGCTTTTTCACATAAAACTTTTATTAATAATATACCGCTATTAAAGGAAGAGTTGCCAACTCTTCCTTTAATTTTTTCATTTTTCATCCCTACTTTGCTATATTTCCCGGGAAATTGACAATTATCTTGTCTCCAATAAGACCCTGGCCATCATATAAAAAACTTTTTGGAATAAAGATGTTTTTATTGGCAATAATCAAGAGGGCTTTGATTTTTAGGGATTGGTACCCCTAATATTTTACTGCCTTAGAATCATAATTCCATATCCTTACAAAGTCTATTGACAAAAATGTTTTTATAACATAAACTGTTATAGATTATTCCCTAGGCCAATAGTTGCCTTTTTATAAGCAACTATTAACAAAATACATCCCTTCTATAATATAAGGAAATTTGATTAATATACATTCTATAGGAGGAATGAAAAAACAGGAGGAATATGTATGGAAAGCTTTTCTAGTGATGAAGGGTTTTTTAAAAGTTTTACCAAAAACACCCTTATCGCTACCGCACTAATAGCCATATTAGTATTAGGTTTTACATTCATGGCTATTAGAAAGGAAGTCGTTTTAGTTTGTGATGGAAATGAAGTTCAAGTATCAACCCTTGTTAGCACTGTGCAAGGACTATTGGTACATCAGGGTATAGAACTTGCCGATGAAGACAAGGTCAGTCCGGCATTAGAAAGCAAACTAAAAGATGGAGCAAGAATTGTTGTGCATAGAGCTTTTGAAATAAAGCTTATTGACAATCAGGAGACAAGAACAATAAAAACAGCCGAAAAAACAGTTAGAAATTTATTAGATAGCTTAAGTATAAAATTAGGCAAGGAAGATAGGGTTGAACCTGATCTTAATTCCCCCTTATATCCGGGGGATTTAGTAAAGCTTGTAAGGGTAAACAAAGAA
>CAZUTD010000260.1:0-2560 GCA_964623185.1 uncultured Clostridiaceae bacterium | reverse complement strand
GTTTAATATTAAGAAATAAATTAAAGCACATATTTTTATATTATGGCAAGATATTTAGAAGATGGCATTTGTGAATAAATTTTTATATAAGGAGTTGGCACTTATCTTATGGAGACAAATATTGATAAAATATTTTTTAGCAAAGAGAAAATATACGCTAAGGTACAAGAGTTAGGGAAAAAGATAACAGAGGATTATAATGGGCAGGAAGTAATTATTATAGGTGTATTAAAAGGAGCAAATGTTTTCTTAGCCGACCTAATAAGGGAAATTATGTTACCAGTTTATATTGATTTTATGGCAGTATCCAGCTATGGTCATTCCACCGAAACTTCAGGTGTGGTAAGGATACTAAAAGATCTGGATATGGAAATAGAGGATAAACATGTGCTTATTGTCGAGGACATTGTTGATACTGGCTTAACATTAAAATATATAACAAGCAATTTAAAATCCAGAGGGGTGGCCAGTCTAAAGATATGCACCTTATTAGATAAGCCTTCCAGGAGAAAATGCAATCTAAATATTGATTATATTGGTTTTGAAATACCTGATGAGTTTATCGTAGGCTATGGTATTGATTACGCAGAAAGGTACAGGAACCTACCCTACATTGCCACATATTCTGATAAAAAGGGATAAAGTTTAATTTGAGTAAGAATTTTTGTATAGTTCTCGAAAAAAACTACATACTATTACTAAATCCATAACCAAGGAGGATTTATAGTATGGAATCAAAGGTTAATTTTGAAGAAATAAGGGAACGATTTATTAGTTCAAATTTGGAGGAAAAGATCCAAATATATACTGAAACACAGGGGTTAAATGTGGAACAATTTAAAGAGTTATTAAGACATTTTCCATTACAGCATCTTGATAAATTGGAAAGAGCAATGGCATAGTTTTTTTAATGAAACCTTCTTGTTTTTAAAGAAGGTTTTGTTAAAACTAAATTTAATGGAGTTCAATTCGGAAGGTGATAAACAATTGAAAAATAAATTAATATGTGCAAAAAAGGAGTATTATAGGATAGGGGAAATTTTGAAGAAAACCTATAAAAAGTATAAGAAAGTTTTTTTGGATAATATATATTATAGGCTTGCCTATAATAGTTCAAAGCATGATCAAAGAAATGATTTGGCTAGGATAGTAGATTATACATTAAGCAGAATATTAATTTTTTTCACTTTTTTTGCTGTATTTATTTTAAAAAGAGCAGGTATATATTTGTCCCTTTTTAAAACAATTACTATACTATTAATATTCCATATGGTTACGATTTTTATTAAAAAAGAAAAGATTAGCAGATTAAATATCAAAAAAAGAAGAAAGATTGCTGGGCAAAGGGTATATAAAGAAATAATAAACATGACAGTAGCTGAAATGCATGGATATATTTATGAGATATTGTCAAGAATTGGGGTTTCAGACCTTAAAACTATAAATCAAAGTTATAAAGATTTATTAATACAATCCAAATATAAAAATGATAAAGTTTTAATTTTTTGTTATATACATAAAAGGGACTTTGATATTGAATTAAAGGAATTAAAAGAATTCTTGTATCTATTAAAGAAAAAAAGTATAAGGAAAGGTATTTTTATTACAGTTTCTGATTTTACCCAAGATTGTTATGATTATGTTAATAAAATCGACGATGACTTTAGTCTTCTTTTAATTAACAAGGATAAATTATTAAATATTATTCGATTAAAGGGAATGTTTCCACCAGAAGAGGAAATTGACGAGATTATACTGAACGAAAGATTCAAACAAAAAAGAAATTGGAAGAAATATAAGAATGCAGCATTATCAAGCAAAAACATAAAAAACTATTTTGTTCTAAGCGTTTTTTTTATGCTAATTTCCACTTACATGCACTATACCATGTACTACATTATAGCTTCATTTGCAACTATGTTTTTGACATGTATAGGTTTTATTATATATGTTTTTGATTTTAAATTTGAAAAAGAGGATGATGGAAATGAGATAGAAAATTTATTGGAAGAATTTTGATATAATAAAAAGGATTGGCAAATAAACACTGCAATAGGCATAGTAGAGCCATAAAGGATTTGATTTTATTAATTTTTAAGCGTATAATAAGTATGTAGAAAGAAAAATAAAATATTAACAAACTATCATACTAGGAGGGGTCAGGATGGATAATAAATTGCCTATTGCATTATCAAATCGTCATCTTCACTTAAGTCAGGAAGATATTGAGGTGTTATTTGGAAAGGGATATGAATTAAATAAGTTTAAAGATTTATCACAGTTGGAACAATATGCTGCTACAGAAAAAGTTGATTTGGTAGGCCCTAAGGGAACTATAAAAGGGGTTCGGGTTTTAGGACCGGCGAGACTATCCACGCAGGTTGAAATATCATTAGCTGATGGGTTTACATTGGGAATAAAACCGCCAATTAGAAATTCGGGCGATATTGAAAATAGTCCTGGTGTTAAAATCATAGGACCAGCGGGCGAAGTTGAAATTGAAAAAGGACTTATAGCTGCGGCTAGGCATATACATATGCACACGGATGATGCGAAAAAA
>CAZUTD010000259.1:0-2567 GCA_964623185.1 uncultured Clostridiaceae bacterium | reverse complement strand
TTTTTTCTGCCCTCTGCCTAGTATGAGAATAGGTGCCAATCTCGGTCAACATAGCCCTTGGAGTTAAATCCTGATTATAATCCCCTTTTGCATAAAATATATCTTTTATCAGACCAGGTCTCATTTCATCAGCTACAGATTTAATTTTAGTTGCCAATTCCTCATTTGCCTTAAAATTTTGGTTGCGTCTCCCTACGACTAACCTTACCTTAGAGACGGGTTCCCCCTCTATCTCTGCTAGATATTGTTCAGCAGGCACAGCATCCCTATGAACATCAATTAAGGTATTAATCCCCTGATTTCTCATAAGCTGGGCCGCAGTTCTTCTGGACCTTTTATAGGCTCCTGCATCATGAGGTTCATGGGATGAGTTATCAAAGTGTGCTTCAACCCCAAAATTTTGAAAATTATTCTTAAGTTGTTGAGCTACCTTTATAATTCCACCCCCACCTTTTGTACTTTCCTCCCCATCAGAAGGCTTATATGATTCGGCACTATGGGTAGCATATATTCCTACCTGTCTTTCCTGATCTCCTCCGGCCTGGGCTAGCAAAAATGTTGCTAGACTACCGCTTTCTAAAGCTAATTTTATATTTTTTAATGCTTCTTTATTTACTTTAGGTAAGTCTACATCTTCTACAAACTCTGCATACGCCATGAAGTTTTTTGTATTAACACGGACTACCCTATACATTTTGTTATCTTCACTCAGATATTGGTCACCACGGGACACTTCCCTAGCTGTTTCAAAAAGTAAGTCGTTATTTTCTGTATTATAAACTTTATAATAATCCCCATATTGACCGTACCAATCATCTGCATAAGCCCCAGAAATAGCAGTAAATATTATTGCGATGATAAGAAGTATATGTAACTTATTTTTCATTTTTGTCACCACCCTTATTTTTGCTCCTTTTTTTTGCCCCCTTAACATTTTCACCTAAGGTGCTTACAAAATGACCCTTATCAAAATGTAGTCTTTTTTTAGCAGTTCCGCCTTGCAGCTTTTCCCTGATTTCTCCCACGATTTCTGCTAGTAATACCGCCAAAACACCTGCCAAAACTGTGGTATCAACTCCCCCTGCACCTCCAAATCTTGTAGCAGCAGGAATATTATTATTCATATTTATGACCATCTGTATAATATCGCTTATAACTACTCCAACAACACCCGCTATAAATGCTGCCCTCCTTGAACGACCGAGCACATAAGCGATTAGGGCTGCTAATATTGCATAAACATAATTTGGTTCTATCATCTGAGCTTCAGGTTCAGCTGGTAGTATATACCTTTGGGTTAAATAAATGGCCAAACCCGCCACTATAGCCGCAATAATGGCCCGCCATTTTTCCTTACGTGTATCTGCCTTAACAAATAGATATATAGCTAAACCCATGGGTATTACAAATCCTCCTATATTGAAAGATATATTTTTACTTATATTAATATCTGGAATAAATATTGTTGATATTACAATAGCAATAATAATCAACAATGCAGCTTTATCGCTTAATCTTAACCGATCCAATACCCTATGTGCCACACCTGCAAAAATTAATACTGATACAATAATCAATAGTATCATTCCTAGGGGCATATTTTTCCCTCCTCATTTCAATATAATATTATTTTATTCTTATCCCAAGTTTAAAATTATATAAGCCCATATACTATACAGCTCAATTGTCCCGACTATTTAATTATATTTTTGTATCCAACCTGACTTTATATTTCCCCCCAGTATACAAAACTATGCAAAAACCTCATATTTCCTAGCAAATAAATACTCATTATTATTAAAATTAATCTCAAAAAAAAGGACAAAATACATCCTTGCCCCTTTTTTTAACTATATTATTATTCCTTAACACCCTATAAATATTTTACCCTTTATTTAATAATTACTTCTGGTCTAGAAGTCAAATTAATTGGATAACAGAGGCCATTCTTCCGGTTAATCCTTTCTCTTTACGATAAGAATAAAACAATTCCGTATCACAGGAAGTACACAAATTGCTTGTTATAATATTTTTATTTAACAAGCCAATTTGTAATAAATCATATCTATTAGCCTCCCACAAATCCAAGATAAACTTATCTCCATTAATCGGAAACATAAAATCAGAAGTTGTTTTAAAAGAATTTTTAAACTTCCTTGCAAGCTCTCCTGATATTTCATAACAGCATTTGCCTATAGATGGACCTATGCCTACCATAATATCCTCTGCTGATGAATTAAATTCATCAATCATTTTTAAAATAGTTTTTTGCCCTATTTTAAGCATTGTTCCTTTCCACCCTGCATGAGATACGGCTATTACCTTTCTAACGGGGTCTAAAATTATTAATGGCACACAATCGGCGTGAAAAGTTAATAAAGCTGTTCCCGGCTCTCCAGTAATCAGAGCATCAATATTGTTGTAATCTTGTTTATAAAGGATTCCCTTACCCCTATCTTTTTTTGTAACAATTTTTACCCCATCTCCATGAACCTGGTCGCATAATACCAAATTATTATAGTCAATATTAATAGCCTTGCAAAATGCTTCCAAGTTTTTAATTACCA
>CAZUTD010000258.1:0-2578 GCA_964623185.1 uncultured Clostridiaceae bacterium | reverse complement strand
TCAGGCCAGCAATTGATTTTCTAGAACGATTTACTGCCAACCCTTGAAAAAGTTCACCTATTTGATAAAAAAGCATTACAGCTACCCCTTCAGGAAACTCACCGATAATAAAAGCCCCCATGGTTGCTAGGGCCATTAAAAAATTTTCGTCAAATACCTGGCCCCTAAATATATTTCTTCCGGCCCTTAGCAATACTTCCCCACCGACGACCACATAACTTATAAGGTATAGGCTAAATTTTATATTTGGAGGTATTTTAAAAGCTATAGCGACCACAAAAAAGACAAGGGCAATGCCAAGTTTAAGGATTCTTATCTTTTCATTTTTATTTCCATAATCATGATTGTGATCATGATTATGGCCACGGGCTCCCTGATAATTAGCAGAACTTTTATCTTTTATAATTACATCTGGCTCTAGTTTTTTAACTATATCAATAGTGGAATTAACTATATATTCTTCCCTTTTTTTATCTTCAATTTCAATTGTTAATGTTTTTGTTACAAAATTTATCACTGCTAATTTTACATGGTCTAGTTCAGTTACCCTTGCCTCTATTTTAGAACTGCAACTTGCACAATTCAAACCTTCTAAAATTAATTCCTTGCGGAATTCCTTCTGCATATGCCACCACCCCTTATCTATGATTAATATGAACAAAGCCCTGATCAAAAATAGTTTTTACATGGTCATCGTCCAAGGAATAATAAACAACCTTTCCCTCTTTCCTATATTTCACAAGCCTTGACCCCTTAAGTACCCTTAATTGATGTGATATTGCCGATTGATTCATTCCAAGTAAAGCTGCAATATCACAAACGCACATTTCCTCCTCTGATAAGGCATATAGAATTTTAATTCTTGTCGGCTCACCAAAAACCTTAAAAAACTCTGCCAATTCTTTTAATTTATCTTCCTCGGGCATGGATGATTTAACCCTTTTTACAACTTCTTCATGAATAACATTGGTGGTACACAACTCTATCTTTTCTTGTTTTTTCATAGTATCCTTCCTTTACTTATTATATATGAATACTTGTTCATATGTTCATATGTTCATATATAATATACCTCATTTTTTTACATATTGCAAGAAGATTTTTTCACAAAAAAAACAAGCAAACATATGGCTTAAACCAGTGTTTAGCTTGTTCATGGCTAATATACTTGCATTTAATTTAATATTTTAAACAAAAGTTTTGTTTGATTTATAAACTTTCACTACTATTTCCTCCAGAATCCCTTTTAGCAAATCTGTCAATTAAAAATCCAGTAGTTACGGCTGTTAATGGTATGCACAATACTAGACCGATGCTTCCAGAGAAAGCTCTGATTATTTCAGTAGCAATAATATCCAAATTAATAATATTTCTTAATGATTCCTTATAGGCGGTAAATACCAGCAATAGGGGTATAGCACTGCCCGTATATGCTAAAATAAGGGTGTTTGCCATAGTTCCCATGACATCTTTTCCTACATTCATACCCGCTATAATTAAATTTTTTCTTGATATAAGTGGATTAGCATTTTTTATCTCTTCCATACTTGAAGCTATGGACATACCCACATCCATAACGGCACCTAATGCACCCATGATAATTCCAGCAAATAGCAGACCCCTAAAGTCAAACTTTACCCCTTGGGGTATAAACATTAGCATCATAGCCTCATCGGATGATAAACCAGTCAATTTTACCTTGGTGCCTATAAAATATGCAATAATTCCCGATATAAAAACGCCCCCAAGAGTGCCAATAATCGCGGCATAACTTTTAGCATTATTTCCACCTACAATAATTATAGTTACTAGCGTTATTACAAAAGATACAAATATGGTTAGAAAAATGGGATTGTAACCTGCTAATAATCCGGGTAATAATATTTTTAAAACCATTATCATTGTTAGGGCCAGGGTAATAATAGTGCTTATCCCCTTATAACCACCTACTAAAATAAGGAGAACTATAAAAATTGTAAAAACAAGATATATATAAGTATCCCTTAAATACTCAGAAATATGAACTGCTACACCTTCATCTTGTGAATCCTCTATGGTTACCAAAACCCTATCTCCCGGTTCTACCCTTATGTCGTATCCAATATTTCCTGTAAGACTATGAATAGTTTGAAACTCCTGACCCTTATATTTTCCTGTTAATACCCTTAAAGTCACTAGAAAATTTTCAACAATAAAATCATTCTCTAGTGTGGCATCTTCTATTACAGAAATCTCCAACACTCTTGCCTTTTCAATTATGGGTTCTTCGGCCACATAATCATCCATCAGGATTTCATCAGCAAATATAAGACTATTTCCTATACTTAATATAATTAAAAGAGTCACGATAATAATTCTTCTTATCATTTTCTGCTCATTCATAAGTTCTAATCCCCCACTATGATTTTTGGAATCAACATATTATATCATATTTATGTGGCCTCTGTTCCTATATCCATAATTAGGAATGTTATATCATCATCTATTAATTTGCTTTTTGCTAATTCGCGTATTTCTGCATTAATTGTTTTTCTAAGTTGGCCACCCACAGCATGTCTATTATTGTATAGTATATTCT
>CAZUTD010000257.1:0-2580 GCA_964623185.1 uncultured Clostridiaceae bacterium | reverse complement strand
GATTTAAAAGCTAGGAAAGAAATTGTGAAAAATAGCAGGGGGGATATTTTTATCACTATACATCTTAATAGCTTTCCCGATAGCAAATACTATGGTGCACAAACTTTTTATCCACCGGATAATTCTGGTGGAAAAAACCTAGCTGAAAGAATTCAAGAGGAATTAATAAATGCTTTGAACAGGGATAATAAAAGGGTGGCCCTGTCAAAGGATGGGATATATTTAATAAGGGGATTAGATATACCCACGGCATTGGTCGAATGTGGGTTTTTATCTAATCCCAATGAGGAAAAACTGCTTATTAAATCAGATTATCAGAAAAAAATAGCTTGGGCAATCTATATGGGGATACAAAATTATTTTGCAAGAAACCCATAAAACTGTGGATAACAATTGTGGATAGTGTGAACAAAATCCTTAATTCAAAGCATTTACAAGTAAATGTTAGTTTTTTAATGAAATTTACTCAAATCAATGTGGATAAGTCAATGTGACTTATATGGGTAGTTTTATTATTATATGGTTTTGCCTGGTACAACCATATCAATAATACCAATTACAAGGGCTCCAATGATAGCCCCAATCAATGATACTGACATAGCCGGTACTACAAATTGACTAAGATAAATAATAGCTGCCGCCACAATAAAGCCTACTATGCCCTTACCAAAGGGGGAAGCTTCAAAATTGAATACCTTTTCCACTATGTAATTTATAATAGAAATAGCTAGGGCGGCGAAGACAACCCCCCATAGGCCTTCAATTCTAAAACCTGGTGAAATAAAAGCCGCTACCCCTATAACAATAGCAGAAACTATAAATCTCATAATCAAATTACCCCAACTCGATGCATCCTGTGTTCGTGTGGGATTTCTTTCTTCGGACATTTAAATACCTCCATTCATAATTTAAAATTGAATAACTTTTTATATGCTTATTAGGCATATGAGGAATAAATCTTATTAATAATAAGATTTACTTGCTCCTATTATAGGATTTGCAATTAAATTATGTTTTATGCATATAAAATTTAAGCTAGATTAAATTATTCCATATCGCAGTAGGGAGGTATTTTTTTCAAATGGATGGTTTTTTGCATCAAGATGGCAAAAATGTATAAATCTTTTATAAGATCCTGTGAAATGAAGTTGGATTCTTATCGTATTGTGCCTTAAGCAAGATAAGTTCCTGAATGAATAGGGGAATGGATGAGTTGAGATTGTTTTTTATCCATGCAACCACTAACTTATCCTTGGCAGTTTTTTCATTTATATCAATAAAACGCAAATTTGGGCTGGTAGGTGATTTAAAGCTTTTGGGTAAAAGGGCTATACCCATACCAGCGTCGACCAAAAGTGGAATTGTGTTTAAGGATTTAGTTTCGCTAACAATATTTGGTGTAAATCCACCTTTGGCACAGATTAGCAAAGTTTTGTTAAATTCCTGGGGAAACTCATGCCTGTCCGCAACAACAAAAGGCTCCCTGCTCAATTTGCCAATATCTATGTTGGATTTGTTTGCTAGGGGATGGTCGCAATGCATAACTGCTGAAATGGTCTCCTGGAATAAAAATTTTCTTTTAATTTGAGGTATATCTTCTAGTCCGGAATTGAGACTAAATATGAGGTCTAGGTTATTATATTTTAAGGATTGGATTAAGATTTCATTATTAAATTGATTTAAATGTATATCTATTTTAGGATAATTGTGTCGAAATTTTCGTATTAAGTGGGGCAAAAAATATTTATCCGTATATCCGATAAAACCAATATTGAGATTACCCAATATACCAAGCTCGGCCTGTCTGGTTTTTTTTACAGCTTCCTCAAATTTGTTGATAAGGTAAGTAGCCTCTTTGAAGAGTACATCACCCGATTTTGATAGTTTGACGGACCGCTTATTACGGATAAATAACTGTGCACCAATCTTTTTTTCTAAATCTGCAATCTGTTGACTTACAGCTGATTGTGCAACAAATAGATGTTTAGCTACCTTTGTAAAACTTAAATGTTCGGCAACAGCAACAAAATACTGTAGTTGACGAATATCCATTGCATCTCCCACCTATCTAATATAATATTATATATAATAATAACATTTGCATCTATTTCATTCAAGAGTAATAAGTTTTAGTTATTACTGAAATAGATTTCTTATATTTCACAATGATTATTATATTTTGTATTCTATAATTAGGAATAAATTTTAAGTCTTCTAATTTTTTTTGAAATACCATATCTCATATTGGGATTATTCCACCCATATAGGTGGAAACTTTAGTAGGCCCATAGGTGAGAATCCAATCTTTTATTGCAAATAGCAATTAAATTCCAAAAAAGTTTAATATTATCAAAAAAATGGGGTAAAAGGGGGGTAAGGGATGACTTTTAAAAATAATAAAATATTGGTCATTAACCCAGGTGCAACATCAACAAAGATAGCAGTTTACGAGGAAGAAAAAAATGTTTTGAAAAAGACTCTTGAGCACAGAACTCAGGACTTATCAATGTATGACAGTGTTTTCCAACAATATCAATACCGTTTAAATCTTTTATTAAAGATTCTTGATGAGGAGGGTAT
>CAZUTD010000256.1:0-2591 GCA_964623185.1 uncultured Clostridiaceae bacterium | reverse complement strand
TGGATTTCACCGTCATTTTCACCATCAAAAACAAACCTTTCACTTCCAACTTCCAGTTCATCAAATTCATTTTCAGGTTGCCATATTTGGTCTTCCACTTCTTCTATATTGTGTTGTCTTTCATCTGCCTTGTGTTCTCCCTCTTCCAGCCCCTCTTGACCACCTGTCGCTAAAGAATCCTCTCCAGGTTCTTCGTAATTATTTTCTACTATTGCATCCAAGCTAACTAGCTTATTTTCACTGGAAACGGCTCCATAAGCAAAACCCGATGTGAGCGGTGTTAGAATTATGGTCAATAGCAATAAGATAGATACTAATTTTAATTTCTTTGACATTTTAATCCTCCCTATAAAATAGTAATCGTAAAAAATATTATGTGTTTTTATACCAGCATTATCCTACAATTAATTTTGCTACCCTTCTTTCATTAGATAAAAAAATAAAACCTTCCAAGGAAAATATTAAAAGGTTTTATACAACAAAAACACCCCCCTATTTCCCGTAGAGTAAATGAACCCAATAATAGGCAGGTCTCCTGGCTCAAGCATCACCATCTTTCATGCCTTCCCGTCTAAACAGTGGCTTATTATGAAAGACTCCCCTTTTACAGTGGCGGGACCGCGTAGGATTTGCACCTACTTCCCTTTTCACCGACTACACCCCTAAACCTGTCATTCAACCGCCTAAAAGACGGATGATATTTAAACTTGGTTATAGTCGGCACCTATTATTTTATATTTAATTGTAATTGTTTCCATACTTAATTCATATGGTGAATAAGTAGTTTGGAAAAAAGCGGGATGAAGTAAATTCATCCCACTGTATTTTTATCAAGACGCAGATTCTTTTGGATCTTTTTTATTTTTAGATTTATTTTCATCTTTTAATATGATTGTAGGTTCCTTTTTTCCCTTTACAGCATGTTCTGTAATAACTACTTTTTCAATATCATCCCTAGAAGGAATATCGTACATAATATCCATCATAAGACTTTCCATTATACCCCTTAACCCTCGGGCGCCAGTCTTTCTTTCTATTGCTTTTTTGGCAATAAGTTTAAGGGCCTTCTCTTCAAAATCCAAGTCTACCTCTTCAATTTCAAACAAGCGTTTATATTGTTTGACTAGGGCATTTTTAGGTTCAGTCAAAATTTCGATTAATGCACTTTCATCTAACTCATCTAGGGTTACTATCACTGGCAACCTGCCCACAAATTCAGGTATTAATCCATATTTTAATAAGTCCTCCGGTTGAATTTTCTTTAGTAGGCTGCCAATATCAATATTGGTCTTGCTTACAATATCAGCACCGAAGCCCATGGACTTTTTGCCTGTTCGTTTTTGTATAATATTATCTATTCCCTCAAAGGCACCACCACAAATAAACAAAATATTTGTAGTATCAATTTGTATAAATTCCTGATGGGGATGTTTCCTACCACCTTGAGGTGGTACACTTGCCACAGTTCCCTCCAGAATTTTTAATAATGCCTGTTGTACTCCCTCACCGCTAACATCCCTCGTAATAGATGGATTTTCGGACTTTTTAGCTATTTTATCTACCTCATCAATGTAGATAATACCTTTTTCTGCTTTCTCAATATCATAATCTGCCGCTTGGATAAGCTTTAACAAAATATTTTCCACATCTTCGCCCACATAACCAGCTTCTGTTAATGATGTGGCATCAGCAATTGCAAAAGGAACATTTAATAATCTCGCTAATGTCTGTGCAAGCAAGGTTTTACCAGAACCTGTCGGTCCCAACATCACTATATTACTTTTTTGCAGCTCTACATCTTCATTTCTCATATCCATATTTACTCTTTTGTAATGATTGTACACAGCAACAGCTAAGGCCTTTTTAGCAAGCTCTTGACCCACTACATACTGATTTAATATGGCATTGATCTCCTTAGGTTTGGGTAAGTCTACTAATTCCATGTCAAAACTATCTTCAAATTCCTCTTGAATTATCTCTTGACATAGCTCAATGCATTCATCACAGATATATACATTTGGGCCGGCAATTAGTCTCCTTACTTGGTCCTGGGATTTACCGCAAAAAGAGCATTTAAGTTGTTTTTTATCATCAAATCTAGTCATTCTTTACACCTCGCTTATTCTGCAATTATTTTCTTGCAGTAATTACTTCATCAATAATGCCGTATTCCTTTGCCTCATTTGTAGACATAAAGAAATCCCTGTCTGTATCTTTACTTATTCTATCCAAAGGCTGGCCAGTTCTTTCTGCCAATATTTTATTCATTGTTTCCCTAGTCTTTATTATTCTTTCCGCATGAATACGGATATCCTCCGCCTGACCCTGGGTACCACCCAGCGGTTGGTGAATCATAATTTCTGCATTTGGTAAGGCATATCTTTTACCCTTTTCGCCTGCCGCCAATAAAAATGCACCCATACTAGCAGCCATACCTATACATATAGTAGAAACATCGGGTTTAATATAGTTCATAGTATCATAAATAGCCATACCCGATGTAATAGAACCACCCGGGCTATTTATATACAGTTGTATGTCCTTATCTGGGTCTTCAGCTTCTAAAAAAATTAACTGGGCAACAATTAAAC
>CAZUTD010000255.1:0-2599 GCA_964623185.1 uncultured Clostridiaceae bacterium | reverse complement strand
TTAAAGTATCTTTATTTCTCCACCCTCGACATCAATACCACGCACTCAACGTGATTAGTATGCGGAAACATATCCATGCATTTCACCTTGTCCACCCTATATCCACTTTCCTGCAAGACTTTAAGATCCTGGACCAAGGTCTTGGGATTACATGAAACATAGATAATTTTATCTGCATTGAAGTTTATTATATCCCTTAATGCCTTTGAATGGATGCCCGCTCTTGGGGGATCTATTATTATTATATCTGGTTCTTGATTTAATTTTTTTATTTCTTCTTTTACATCTCCTGCTATAAATGTGCAATTGTCTATCTTGTTTAGGCTAGCATTTTCCCTAGCGGCTTTTACAGCATCCTCTACTAGTTCTATACCTATTACTTTTCTGGCACTTGATGCCACGATTTGCCCTATAGTTCCGGTACCACAGTAAAGGTCAAATACTACCTTGTCTTTTGCATCCCCGACAAAATCTTTTACAATTGAGTACAACTTTTCCGCTCCCTGGGAATTGGTTTGAAAGAAGGAAAATGCTGATATTTTAAACTGCAAACCCAGTAGTCTTTCAACTATATAATCCCGCCCGTATAAAATATTTGTTTTATCACTTTGTACAATATCTGCTAAACTATCATTTAAGGTGTGCAAAATTCCAACTATCTTGCCTTGTAAATCTAATTCCAAAATCTTTTCCTGTAAATCTTGTAAGCTTATCTGCTTCTGTGTCGTTGTTACTAAATTTATTAAAATTTCTCCCGTGAAAAAAGCCTTCCTTATGACCAAATGTCTTAAGTATCCCTTGTTTCTTCTTGTATTGTATTGGATTACATTTTTATCTCTAAAATATTCTAATAGCAAAATAAGTATTTTTCTAAAATCGCCATCCATAATACGGCAATCATCCACTGTTACAATATCATAATATCTACCCCGTTTATGCATGCCTAATGTTAGTGGACCCCCTTTTTCCTCATCTCCAAAAGAAAGTTCCATTTTATTTCTGTAATCAAATGACTGAGGACTTTTTTCTATCCCCAGCCATTGATGATATTTTATATCCTGCTTATCAAATAATTTTTTTACCTGATTTTCTTTCAATTCTAACTGTTTTTCATATTTTATAGCCTGATTTAAGCATCCGCCACATTTTCCAAAATGCTTGCAAGTTGTTTCCGTTTCTATAGGAGACGCCTCTACTAGCTCTTGTACCTGGGCTTCAGCTTCATTTTTTCTTATTCGTTTTATATAGACCCTTACTACCTGCCCCGGTATTCCATTCTTAACTGTAACTTTTATCCCATCATGGTAACCAAAAGCTTTGCCACCAAACTCATTATCTTCTATTTTTAATTCTATAATATCTTTTTTCTTCAACATTTGTGCAACCCCCAAAATAAATTTTTGTCTAAAGATTTTTTGCTAGTACAATTAAACCCATCACCCTATAAGATAAAAATTTATTTTCTATTAATATTTTTCATTAATATAGTTTTCTATCAGGGATTTTTTTATCCCCTCTTTAAATACACCTTCTGCTTTTAGGCGCTCCATAAGCCAATTGCTTTTAGAGTGAAATATAATTTGCTCATGTTCTTTAAATATAATTTCAAAGAGGCTATCTTTTAAATTTACTGAATTAACTTTTATATAGTATGCTTCTACATTGAAAAAATCTAACAATTCAACAGCCCTTAATGTGGTCCTGTCCTTTTTATGATAATAATAGTTTACCCTATCCATATATTCCTGATATATTTCCGGATGCTTATCATATGACTTGATTTCCCTTGCCTTTAAATAACAATATTTTGCCATCATATTATAGTACTGATAATTATAGGTTGCCTTATTAAAATTATCCACCCTCTTAAAGGGTTTAATTCTCATTCGTTGAATATAAGCAAAGCTTTCCTCAATATATTCCTTTTTGCTAATATCACCTTTTTTAAATAAGAGTATTAAACTTTCTTTCTTTTTAAAAAATTTATCAAATATATTTTCTCCCGCTACATATCTCATTTTAACACCCTCTATTAT
The DNA here is from genome assembly GCA_964623185.1 of uncultured Clostridiaceae bacterium. Classification (GTDB taxonomy): domain Bacteria; phylum Bacillota; class Clostridia; order Peptostreptococcales; family Natronincolaceae; genus CAYMGQ01. Next base: position 563 of record CAZUTD010000255.1, on the reverse strand, counting down.
GTTATATTCACTTTTATTTCAAAAGCGGATTTTCCCATATTTTCGAGGAGCTTATATTTCAATCATTTTAAAATCAAAAGTTTTGTATTGGTATCTTATAATTAAAGACCCCTTTTGGAGGAGTCTTTATCTTTTTCTTAATTTTATTCTTTTGCTTACCATAGAATAGGATAAAAACAACATTAAAAGTCCGACAAAATAAATATTTGCTTCATAACTAATCGAATACAAGGTAATAAGTGCGACTATGCCTCCACACATAGTAATAGGTATGCCTATATAGACACCATCAAATTCCATAACATTATAGCGCGCTAGCCTGTAAGCCCCCGATATTGCAAAAATCACCACTATAATTATGCCTATAATTCCAAAATCAACCAACTGAAAACTCCAGATTAAAACTGCGGGAGCAACACCAAAGGATATTAAATCGCATAATGAATCCAACTCCTTGCCTAGTTCGCTTTCAGCGTCTAATCTTCTGGCCAATTGTCCATCAAATCTATCCGTAAGTGCAGCTAATAATATTAATAATGCTGAAACAGTATAGGATTCATTGA
>CAZUTD010000254.1:0-2635 GCA_964623185.1 uncultured Clostridiaceae bacterium | reverse complement strand
GGGGCAATATCCATATTAGTATGGGCAACATAAATATTTATATCATTTTGAATTGCCCGATAAATCAACTTCCCTTTGGGGTCCTCCTTTATTATTGATTTTAGTGGCGAAAATATCATTGGGTGATGTGCTATAATTAAATTTGCGTCATATTCTATAGCTTCATTTATGACCTCCCCATTTATGTCTAGGCAAACCAAGATCCTGTTTATATCTTGATTAGCGGTCCCTATTTGTAACCCCACATTATCCCATTTCATTGCATAATTTTGGGGTGCTAGAAGCTCCATTAATTCAATAATGGTTTTTAACTTTCTAGCCATTTTAATATCCCTCCTAACTTGACAATCTTATCTTTACATTCCTGATATTTATCTATTGCATCAGGTGTATTTTTAACCTTTGTTTTATCCAAAATTTCTTCCTGTATTTTAATCTTTCTGCTTATAAATTCCTGGGCCAAGGATTTGGGGTTTGTTTTTAAATGAAAACCTATTTCATAATATATTTCATCCCTTGCTACTTGATTCCCTTTTCTAGCAACTATGATTTCGTATATTCCCCCATCTTCTTTTACTAATAAGTCTTGGTCTATCCTAAAACCCATTTTTATTAAATTTTTCCGTAATTCTTCCTGACCCCGCATAGGTTGCAGGATTAAACTATTGACTCCTTTGGCAATACATAGTTCATCTTCTAGCAATTCTGATATTAAGATACCGCCCATTCCAGCCATAATAATGATATCCACTTCGCCCGGTTTTAAAACATTTAAACCACTACCCAGTCTAAGCTTTACATTTTCTGAAAAACCATATTCCTGAATGTTTCTTTTTGCAATTTTAAAGGGTTTTTTATTAAGATCACTGGCAATAATATTTGTGGTTATCTTGTTCTGCAAGAGGTAAATTGGAATATATCCATGATCGGTCCCAATATCCACTACCCTGCTATCAGGAGGTATTAATTCAACAATCTTCTGCAATCTTGGGGTTAGCTTTATTTTCATTATAAAATTTACTCCTTTATGGATTTAGCTATGTAATTTAACCTATTTTTGAAATATAATTATAGACCTTTATTAGCTACTTTTATTTATTCTATAAGAATTTCATCCATTATTCAAGAAATCTATAAGTGGGAATAATTTATTCTTTTTTACCCACACTAAATACTAGGAGGGATTAATATGCATGATACAGAAAAAAAGGAAAAAAAACCTGTGCCCCCTGATAAAATGATACATTTTAGTTGGGGTGGGAATACCAGGGAATGGCAGGAAGAGGCAGAACAAATAGCAGATATCTTTAAGAACCAACAGGATTCACAAGAAAAAAAGGATCAATTATATAAAAAAACTGAATTTAATAACAAGAATAAACCATAATAATTATAATACAATAGATTCGCATATTGCGAATCTATTGTATTATAATAAATTATTCTAAGTAATCCTTTAGTTTTTTACTACGGCTGGGATGTCGTAGTTTGCGTAAAGCCTTTGCCTCTATTTGCCTAATCCGCTCCCTAGTCACATCAAATTGTTTGCCAACCTCTTCCAATGTCCTGGCCCTTCCGTCATCCAGTCCAAATCTTAAACGCAAAACCTTCTGTTCCCTGGGTGTTAGAGTATCTAAAACCTCAATTAATTGTTCTTTTAGCAAGGAAAATGCAGCCGCTTCTGCTGGTGCCGGCGCATCGTCATCAGGGATAAAATCGCCCAAATGACTATCCTCCTCTTCACCAATGGGAGTTTCTAGCGAGACAGGTTCCTGAGCAATTTTTAAAATTTCCCTCACCTTTTCCTCAGAAAGATCCATCTCAGCAGCAATTTCCTCGGGTCTAGGTTCTCTGCCTAGTTCCTGTAATAATTGCCTGGAAACACGGATTAATTTGTTGATTGTTTCTACCATATGGACAGGTATCCTTATGGTTCGGGCCTGATCAGCTATAGCCCTGGTAATGGCTTGGCGAATCCACCATGTCGCATAGGTGCTAAATTTAAAACCTTTTTCATAGTCAAATTTCTCAACGGCTTTTATTAATCCCAAATTCCCTTCCTGGATAAGATCCAAAAATAGCATTCCCCTGCCCACATACCTTTTAGCAATACTGACCACCAATCGTAAATTGGCTTCTACTAAACATCTTTTGGCCTCTTCATCCCCTGCTTCCATGCGTTTTGCTAATTCTACTTCTTCTTCTGCCGATAACAAGGGTACTTTACCAATTTCCTTTAAATACATCCTGACAGGGTCATCTATATTTACACCCTTTAATATGGTTGCATCTTTTTTTGAACTTTTACCTACTATAATATCACTTTTTGTCTTGCCTTCCTCTTCATCGATATCTTCTTCAATATCTTCCTCAATATCAACATCTATATCGACATCCAAATCCTCTTCCTTATCCCCTATTACCTCTATCCCCATTGCAGATAAATGTTCATAAATTTCCTCTATTTGATCCTTATCTATATCAACTTTTTCCAAAGAATCCATGATTTCAGTATATGTTATTTCTCCCTTTTTTTTGCCCTTATCAATCAGTTTCTTTATGGATTCCTTGTTCTTTTTATCGTTTTTTAGCTTGCACAATATTACTCCCTCCCCTCTTCCGATTGTAGCTTTTG
>CAZUTD010000253.1:0-2639 GCA_964623185.1 uncultured Clostridiaceae bacterium | reverse complement strand
TTTAACATGGCAGTTGATATGGTGAATGAGATTACAAAATACCAGGGCATGGGGCATTCATGCGGTATTCATTCCTTTGATGAAGACCATATTATGGAATTAGCACTAAAAACAAAGGTGAGCAGGATGAATGTAAGACAGGGTCACGCCTTGGCCAATACGGGAAATTGGTTTAATGGGATGCCTTTTACAACTAGTTTGGGTTGTGGGACATGGGGCGGAAATATTTCATCAGAAAACATCACATGGAAGCACCTAATTAATACAACCTGGGTATCTAGGCCTTTTGATCCTGTTATACCAACAGATGAGGAATTATTTGCTGATGTGATGAATGACTAGGAAATAATATGACCTAGGGATTTTGGGAAATAAGTAAAACTTTATTAAATTTCTAAAATGGGGGCTGATAAAACCATGACTATTAAAGCAAAGTATACCCATACTAATATTAATGCAAGGGATTGGAGAAAATTATCTGAATTTTACCAAAAAGTATTTGCTTGTAAGCCCGTACCACCACAAAGAGACCTGCATGGTGAATGGATAGACAAGGCAACATCGATTGAAGGTGTGCATATTGAGGGGATCCATTTGGCTCTACCGGGTTATGAAGAAGGAGGACCCACTATAGAAATCTTTACTTATAATAAGCCAAATTCGGTGGGACCCCTAGAAATAAATGAATATGGTTTTGCCCATATAGCATTTGAAGTGGATGATGTTGAAAAGGCGTATGAGATACTTTTGCAGGAGGGTGGGAGTGCAGTAGGGGAACTTGTTACCCGTTACTATCCTCAGGTAGGAACCCTCACATTAATATATGCGAGAGACCCGGAGGGAAACATTGTTGAATTACAAAAATGGACTTAACTACAGACTGAAATAACTTAAAATTGTAAAGTTTTTTTAATATTCCTTCCGGGTTAATCTCGTAGAATTGCCTGGAAGGAGTATTTTATGAGAGGGGTTAATAGCTTAACCGATATTACCCTGTTTTGCTAGGACAATTTTAGTCATAAATATTGTATAATAAATAGTATCTTTACTAATAAAGAAATATAAAGGGGTTTATAAAAAGCAAACTACTTTTAAACAAGAAACAAATTGGGTATATATTTTAGCAGAACTGGGTTTTGTATTATTGCGGATAGATTCTGCAGATTGATAATAAACATTTAAAGGAAGATAATTTTTATGAAAAAAGATATGTTAAACAAAAAAGAAATTGCGGAGGTTTTAGATATTCTTGCTAAGACCTACCCCGATGCGGAATCGGAGTTAAATTATAAGAATCCCTTTGAGTTACTAATTGCTGTGATTTTATCAGCCCAATGCACAGATAAAAGGGTCAATATTATAACAGAAGAACTATTTAAGCATTTTAAAGCCCCAAAGGATTACCTTCAACTTAGCCAGGAGGAATTAGGTGAATGGATTAGGAGTTGTGGTTTTTACAGGAACAAAAGCAAAAACATATTAAAGACTTGTGAGATTTTGGATAAAAAATACGGGGGTCAAATCCCGCAAAGTCGGGAAGAGTTAATGGAATTGCCTGGTGTTGGCAGGAAAACTGCCAATGTTGTTTTAAGCAATATCTTCGGTCAAGATGCCATTGCTGTAGATACCCATGTATTCAGAGTGTCTAATAGGGTTGGATTGGCTAGGGCCAAGGATGTTGGCAAAACAGAAGAACAATTGATGGCAAATATCCCAAAGCATATGTGGTCTGAAGCACACCATTGGCTGATTTTTCACGGAAGAAGAGTTTGTAAGGCAAGAGGGCCCCTTTGTCAAGACTGTCATTTAAGAAAATATTGTTTATATTATAAAAAGTTAGTTTAAATAAATTAATGTCTATCGCAAATTCAGACAATTTTTTTGTTTAAGATAATTTTTAAAAAGGAAATTACCCCTCTTATGGAGAATAGATTATTTTAAGAAAAGGATTGGATGAAAGGATGTAGTAAAATGATACTTGTTCTTGATATTGGTACAAGAAGTATTATTGGTTTGCTAGGGACTCTACAGGATGACGAGATATTGATTCAGGATGTGGCTATTGGATTGCATAAAAAAAGGGCAATGTACGATGGACAAATCCATGATATCGAGGGAGTAATTGAAATTGTAAAAAATGTTAAGGAGACCCTAGAAAAAAAAGCTGGCTATCCCCTAAAGGAGGTTTCTATAGCTGCTGCTGGCAGGAGTTTAAAAACTTTCAAAACTATTATTGAAAGGGACTTAGATGAAAACAGCGAGATAGACAAGGATTTAGTTAACAGCATGGAGATTGAAGGGATACAAGAGGCACAGAAAGCCTTGGAGAATAATGGTCAAGAACAGGGAAGTTATTATTCAGTGGGTCACACTGTAATTAATTATTATTTAAATGATGGGATTATTACAAACCCGGTAGGTCATAGGGGGAAACAACTTAGGGCCGAAGTGCTTGCAACTTTCTTACCCAAAGTAGTGATTGACAGCCTATATGCTGTAATGTACAGGATAGGCCTGGAGGTAACTTATTTGACCTTGGAACCCATAGCCGCGATTGAAGTGGCTATACCCGAGAATATGAGATTGCTAAATATAGCCCTGGTTGATATAGGGGCTGGGACTTGTGATATTGCATTAAC
>CAZUTD010000252.1:0-2650 GCA_964623185.1 uncultured Clostridiaceae bacterium | reverse complement strand
ACCAAATGCGGATGTTAAAATATATTTGACTGCTTCACTAGATGAACGTGTTTATAGAAGATACTTGGAACTTACAAATGGAAATCAAAAAATTAATCTGGAAGATATAAAACAATCAATCATTGAACGGGATAAGATTGATACAGAAAGGGAGTATGCACCGTTAATAAAAGCTGAGGATGCTACAGTAATAGATACAACGGGATTAACAATAGATCAGGTTGTAGAAAAAATTATTAAATTGATTAAATCAATATAATGATGGAAAGATATATAACCTAGAGGGATAGAGTTAAAAAATACAGGGAAAAATTGCTGTGTAACAGAAAATAGGACTAATATTTATTTATGCATCCATATATAAATATTATAACAAATATATTGGGGGATAATAATGGAGATAATATTAGCTGATTACTCTGGGTTCTGCTTTGGTGTTGAGAAAGCTATTACCACAACCCTTGAGACCCTTGAGGAGTTAAGTGAAAAACCTGGAAAATATAATATATATTCCCTTGGACCGCTTATTCATAATGAACAAGTGGTCAAGGAATTAGCAAACAAGGGTATACAAGTTGTTGAAGATATAGATGATATAGGTATTGGCACTGTTATTATAAGGTCCCATGGGGTACCAAAAGAAATATTTACAATAGCAAAATCCAAGGGATTAAATATTATCGATTTAACTTGTCCATTTGTAAGGAGAATACAAAATATTGCGGAGAAATATCATAAGAAAGGATATAGAGTTGTAATTATCGGTGATCCTGAACATCCCGAAGTAATCGGTATTAATGGTTGGTGTGATAATAAGGCAATAATAATAAATGATGAAAAAGATTTAAAAAGGTTGGTCAAATTTGATAAATTATGTGTTGTTGTGCAAACCACCATGTCAATTTCACAGTACGAGAAGATTAGCAAGGAGTTACAGGGCTATGCTGATGAAATAATTAATTTTGATACAATATGCCTTGCTACCAAAGAGAGACAATCGGCAGCACGAGAATTGTCTAGCAAGGTTGAGGCAATGCTTATAATTGGTGGATATCATAGCTCCAACACACAAAAACTGGTTTCTATTTGCAAGGAAGTAAAGTCTTGTTGTACCTATCATGTGGAGACTATTGATGATTTACCAATTGAGGAATTAAAACTATATAAAACTATTGGTGTAACAGCAGGAGCATCTACGCCAAAATGGATTATAAATGAAATTATTCATAAACTAAGAAATATATATTAGCTAAGGAGGCAATCACGATGAATAATGAAATGGAAAATTTAATGGAAGAGATAGAGAAATCTATGGTAAGGTTACACAGGGGTGATATAGTAGAGGGTAAAGTTATGAATGTCACGAAAAGCGAAGTAATTGTAAATGTGGGATATAAATCTGATGGTGTAATACCCAAAGAAGAAATCTCAAACGATACCTCATTATTACCGGAGGAAGTGGTGCAGGTAGGTGACGAAATTAAAGTATATGTTGTTAAAATAGATGATGGGGAAGGTAATGTATTACTCTCTAAAAAAAAGGTAGATACAGAAAAGGGATGGCAGGACTTGGAAGAAATTAGCGAAGCTGAATCTTTTGTTGAGACAAAGATTGTTGAAGTAGTCCGTGGCGGGGTAATTTCTATATCGAAAGGTATTAGATGCTTTATTCCGGCAAGCCAATTATCAGATAGGTATGTCGAAGACTTAAATAGTTTTATAGGCACAAGCTTTAGTGCAAAAATCATAGAGTTTGATCGCAGGAAAAACAAAGTAGTTTTATCAAGAAAAATAGTTTTAAATGAGGAACAGCAGGAAAGAAAAAAAGAAGTCTTTAGCAAATTAGAAAAAGGACAATATGTTAAGGGTGAAGTAAAGCAAATAACGGACTTCGGTGCCTTTGTAGACATAGGTGGGGTGGATGGTTTAATACATATATCCGAAATATCGTGGGGTAGGGTAAAACACCCAACTGAAATTTTAAAGAATGGGGAAATAGTTGAAGTTGAAGTTCTAGATTTTGATAGGGATACAGAAAAAATATCTTTGAGTCTAAAAAATACACTGCCTGAGCCTTGGGAACATGTTGAAGAAAACTATAAGGTTGGTGAAATTATCGGAGGAAAAATAGTTAAATTATTAGATTTCGGTGTTTTTGTTGAATTAGAGCCGGGATTAGATGGTTTAGTACACATATCACAAATAAGTGATAAACACATAGCCAAACCTTCAGATATACTAGCAGTTGATGAAAGAGTAGAAGTGAAAATACTTGCCATCAACAAAGAGGACAAGCGAATTAGTTTAAGTATTTTGGAGGCACAAAAAAAGGATGATGAGATAACACAAGAGTATACTGATAACAATGATATGGTAAAGATTGGTGATGTGTTAAATTTGGAAGATGATAATAATGATAATAAAGAGTCATAGACTCTTTATTTTTATAAACAGTTGCAAATACAATTACAAATAAAATATTATAACCAAGGAGTGATTAAATGGAAGGCTATAATGTTTTCAAAGAAAAAATATATAGAAAGATAGGTATAAATCTTTCAAGTTATAAAGAAAGACAGATGAAAAGAAGAATAGAATCTTTGATTTCTAGGAATAATTATAATTCATATGAAGAATATTTTAAGGCCCT
>CAZUTD010000251.1:457-2660 GCA_964623185.1 uncultured Clostridiaceae bacterium | reverse complement strand
AGGGTTAAATCCTCTTTTGCCCCTGGCCCAAGTCCCACAATGGTAAGTGAACCCATTTTAATCCTTCCTTCCTGCCTAGATTTTTAGTCTTTCATCAACCTGAGCTTGTAAAGAATATTTACTATTTTATTAGCTCCTGGTAGTAAATCAAAATCTTCCTTAACGATAGTTTGGGTCTTTAATAGCATTAGAGCATAAACAAGACCCCCCACCCCGATAGAAACAACCGTCGCCTTGGTGTTGGACAATAAAGAAGCTGCCTGTCCATATGTTATATATACTATAAGTCCCATAATGCCTACTGATAATAGGGGTTTTATCAAGAATTGCTGGGCAGGGAAAACAAATTTTGTTTCTTTCTTTACAGCTAAAAAATTCAGTAGGAGGGCAATAAAATATGCTATTACAGTTCCTATTGCCGCGCCCGCAATGTTTAGACCTGGTATCCCTGTCAGAATATATGTTGCTATAAATTTAAAAACTCCACCTATTATTAAGTTTTTTACTGGAAGATCGGGTTTGCCCAGGCCCTGCAAGACACCCGTCAATGTTTGCAAGGGGGCTAAGAAGGTTACTGAAAGTGCTAAAAATAGGAGGACCCTGCCTGCACTTGCCGGTTCCTTTGGAAAAAGCATTAGCATAATGGGATTGGATAATACAGCCAGGCCTATGGATGCAGGCAAGCCTATTAATAAGGCTACCTTTAGGACCGATTTGATGTCTACTTCTACACTTTCCCAATCATTGACTGCTATGGATTCTGATATAACCGGAACAATGCTTGTTGCTAGGGCGACTGTCAGGACTTGGGGCAGGTTTACTAATGTGGCGGCCATTCCCTGCAATTGCCCGTAAAGACTGGTGGATTCCTGGACGGTAAAACCTATTTCCTGCAACCTTCCCATCACCACAACTGTGTCTACCATATTTATAAGGGGCATAACTGCCGCTCCAATTGCAATAGGTATTGAAATCCTTAAAAGATTTTTAGAAATTTCAAGTGACCCTTCTTTTACACTGTCTTGGCTTTCCCCATTTTGGAGTAAAATATCATCTTTTCTCCTGTAATAAATAAATATCATTGCAAGTAGGGCAAAGCCAGCCCCGACTGCCGCACCAAAAGACGCTCCGGCCGCACCGTAGCTTATATCAAATTTCCTTAATAAGAGTATTGCCAAGGATAGGCCCATCACTACCCTGGCCGCCTGCTCTACTAGCTGGGATATGGCGGTAGGAGTCATATCGTTCATTCCCTGAAAATATCCCCTGTAGGAGGCTAAAACTGCAACAAAAAAAACTGCTGGTGCCAAGGCTAGAACAGCATAATATGAGTTGGGGCTTTTGAAAACATCATTTGCTAGATAAGATGTCATGAGGGCTAGGGTGACAGAACCTAGTGTCCCTAGGATAAATAATAGGTAAAAGGATGTCTTAAAAACCTTGTGGGCTCCCATATAATCCTTTCTTGCCCTTTTCTCTGAAACCAGCTTGGAAATAGCGGTAGGAAATCCTGAAGCTGTGAAAGCCAATATTAAATTAAAAACTGTATATCCGGCCTGATAATAACCCATGCCTTCAGAACCAATGATTCTACCTAGGGGAATCCTAAAAAAAGCCCCCATAATTTTTACGATTATTCCTGCTGCCCCGAGTATTACTGCCCCTTTTAAAAAATTGTTCTTTTTCATTTTTTCATTCCTCTCACAAAATTGAGACCCAAAGTTTATTATATATAATAAAAATCCGTTTATCATAATAGGTTATTTTTGTTGAAATCAATAACGAAAATTATACTGTGTTATAAGACCATCTGTGTATAATTTCTTATTGATTAGAACTAAATTAAAACGCTCCCCACCCCTTAAGTGGTGGGTTTCACTTTAATTTTTTCAGTGGAAATTATTTCCCACCGAAACCGTTGAATGACGGGCAAGCCCTTATTAAACAAGAAACTTAATTATATTTAAAGGTTGTTTTTGTTGAAATACATCGTCAAAATTATGAATTACTTATTTTTAATTTTGTTCATAATTTCTTATGTATTAGAACAAGAAATCTAATTATATTAATATGTTATTTTTGTTGAAATCAATAACGAAAATTATACTGTGTTGTAAGACCATCTGTGTATAATTTCCTATTGATTATAACAAGAAACTTAATTATATTTAAAGGTTGTTTTTGTTGAAATACATCGTCAAAA
>CAZUTD010000251.1:0-357 GCA_964623185.1 uncultured Clostridiaceae bacterium | reverse complement strand
TTATGAATTACTTATTTTTAATTTTGTTCATAATTTCTTATGTATTATAACAAACTTTGGGGAAAAAAAATAGCCCCGACATTGCGGGGCCAGTTTTTTTGCTATTGGTCCATTTGTTTAGATAGGAAAGCGGCTGCAGTGGACGCAATTTTTTTCTCTACCTCTCCCATATTTACTCCCTTGTCCTTTGAGCATATAATAACCGACCCTATTGGGTCTCCCTGGGTGATAATTGGGGCAATTACCTGGGATTCGTAGTTTCCTTCGTCCCCTTCATCTGAGGTGATAGGAAGGGTTGCCTGTCCTTCTGTGGTTGTTACTATCTCCCTTTCCTCCATAATTCGTTCTAGAGACTTG
>CAZUTD010000250.1:0-2661 GCA_964623185.1 uncultured Clostridiaceae bacterium | reverse complement strand
ATTCCATGATAATTTGGATCGGGTTCCGTTAGACAATCAAATTTACCATTGCTCCAGTCAAACTTACCACTATCCACAATAATACCGCCAACACTAGTAGCATGCCCATCAATATATTTGCTGGTTGAATGGGTTACAATATCCGCACCATATTCAATAGGTCTGCATAGACAAGGTGTCGGAAAAGTATTATCCACAACTAGGGGAATATTGTTCCTATGGGCCAGATTTGCAAATCTTTCAATGTCTAATACTCTTACACCGGGATTTCCTAAACTTTCAGCAAATATTAATTTAGTATTGTTTTTTATTTCCTTTTCTATTTCGTCATCTGTGGCATCTAAATCCACAAATGTTGTTTTTATTCCAAAATTTTCCAAGGTCGAATTTATCAGGGTAAAAGTCCCACCGTATAAGTTATTAAAGGCAAGAATATGATCACCGTTTCTACAAATGGTCAAAATAGCTAATAGGGTAGCCGACTGTCCAGATGAGGTAGCTAATGCCCCTATCCCCCCCTCTAGGGCTGTCATTTTCTTTTCAAAAAAATCTAAACTCGGATTTGAAATTCTGGAATAGATATGTCCCTCTTGTTTCAAATCAAATAAATTTGCTACCTCATCAGCGCTATCGTATTTATATGTAGTTGACTGATATATGGGTGCAATTCTCGCTTGTCCATTTTTAGGTTCATACCCCGCCTGTACACATAGGGTTTCTAATGATATTTTTTTCATCTTATTACCTCCTCGTATAATATGTTTAGAAGTACTTTTCATTAAATCTTCTATACGTGTGTTTATATTAAAAGGTCCTCTTCAAAATGAAGAGGACTATATTTTGTTGGAATGAAAAGCTTATTTTCCTTTAATCCCCCCGTAAATGGAGATTTCCTATAAATACGCCCGGAAATTTCCCCCTTTACAGCATTATAATACTGGTAGTTAGCCTGTATTTATAAATGAATATAACATAGCACAAAAAACTTGTCAATCAAATCTTATACAATATTAATAATTAGCGTATCTTGGGCACAAAACATAAAGATGGAGTTTAAACTCCACCTTTTTGTTTTTATACCTTGGGTGTAATTCTTCTAATTATTTCCTCTATTTCTCTGCCAAATCCACTTAAGGGTCTACCTCTTCCAGTCTCTTTTGCTATGTTTTCAATCCTAGTAAATAAATCTGGGTCGGTTGTAACTGCTACCCTGTCAATTCTACTATCAGCTTTTTTTACTGTATCCTCAACCTTTTTTTCTAGTTCGCGATCAACTTCTGCTGTTTTACTATCTTTGAGATTGACTCCCACTACTGCAGTTTTTTCAGATATTACCACAGTTGCACTTTGTATTTCATCTAGCTTAACAACAGCATCTACAATCTTATCTGCCCTGTCCATCAAATTACCATCTATTCCCGTGCCCCCCATATTACCAGGTGTTGTAATATTATTATCTGGAGTTCCTATGCCCCTATTAATTCCATCATCCATTTGCCTAGGGGTATCAGTAAAAGGTACGGGCGTTGTTTGTGGCACATTTTCGGGAACGGGTCTTCTAACTGCTCTACATCCGCTTATAGCTAGAGTTCCAATAATAAGAATACAAATAACAATTAATATTTTTTTACTTTTCAAATAATCACCTCCTAAATATATTTTGTCACTAAGTCTTTTTTTTATTTAACCTTTTTTTTCCTAAATAATAGAAATCCACAAAAAAATGAAGTCCCTTTTGGTTTTTGGGACCTCATTGCAATGAAGACTACATGTATTACCATATTTATATAGATATATAAATATGGATTTTATTTGTTTTTTTCAAAGGCTTCTTTCATAATACTGACAGATGCACTAGCACCCAATCTCGTGGCACCTGCATCAATCATTTCTTTAGCTTTTTTATAATTTCTTATTCCACCCGAAGCTTTTACTCCCATGGTAGAACCAACAACTTGCCTCATAAGTTTTACATCCTCCACAGTAGCACCACCAGTACTAAAACCGGTTGAAGTTTTTACAAAATGGGCACCTGAAGCCTTAGCAATTTCACAGGCTAGTAGTTTTTCCTCCGAAGTTAACAAGGAAGTTTCAATAATTACCTTAACAACCGCATCTTTTCCCGCAATATCTACAACAGACTTAATGTCCTTTTCTAAATAGGTATAATTCTTGTCTTTTAATGCACCTATATTAATAACCATATCAATTTCATCCGCACCTTTTAAAACTGCATCTTTGGTTTCAAAAACTTTTGTTTCAATAGAAGTAGCACCTAAGGGAAAACCTACAACCACAGCAACCTTCACACCACTGTTGCTAAGTTCTCTTACCACAAACTCTACATGACAACTATTAACACATACTGAGTAAAACCCATATTCCTTAGCCTCATCACATATCTTTTTAATATCGGATTTTGTTGCACCCGGATTTAATATAGTATGGTCAATATATTTAGCTATATTCATATCAGTGCCCACCTCCGCCTATCCTATTATATAATCAGTTCCACCATTTCCCCATTCCTAACCCCAGCCGCATTACCCTCATCGTTGTCAACATGCATTTCTAATACAAAAGTTGGATCAACCCTCACCAAAACATTTTCAAAAATAATCGCTCTTTCACCGCTTGTCCTAATCTTGACTATTTGCTTAT
>CAZUTD010000249.1:2196-2663 GCA_964623185.1 uncultured Clostridiaceae bacterium | reverse complement strand
AGACACTTAACCAACTGTTGGTGGAAATGGATGGTTTTGGGGTTAATGAGGGTATCATTATTGTGGCTGCAACCAATAGGCCCGATATATTAGACCCAGCATTATTAAGACCTGGACGCTTTGATAGGGAAGTTATGGTGGGCAATCCTGATATAAGGGGTAGGGAGGCCATATTAAAAGTTCATTCCAAGAATAAGCCCTTAGCAAAAGATGTAGATTTAAAAATATTAGCTAGAAGAACGCCAGGGTTTACACCAGCAGATATTGAAAACTTGATGAATGAAGCAGCCCTATTAACCGCTAGGAAAAATGGGAAAAAAATTAAAATGGCTACTATAGAAGAAGCTATTACAAAGGTAATTGCTGGAGTACAGAAAAAAAGCCGTGTCATAAGCGAAAAAGAACGAAAACTGACTGCCTATCACGAAGCTGGGCATGCAGTGGTAGCAACGCTTTTACCAAATTCT
>CAZUTD010000249.1:1585-2182 GCA_964623185.1 uncultured Clostridiaceae bacterium | reverse complement strand
GAGGATAAGTATTATGCCACCAAGACAGAGATGGAAGAACATATAGTTCATTTACTGGGTGGCCGTATGGCAGAAAAACTTGTATTAAATGATATTAGTACAGGTGCCCAGAATGATTTGCAGAGGGTATCAGATATAGCCAGGGCTATGGTAACTAAGTATGGTATGAGTGATGTAATAGGACCTATGGCTTTAGGCAATGGTGATGAGGAAGTATTTTTAGGCAGGGATTTTGCTTCTAAACGGAATTACTCGGAAAAGGTAGCTTCGGAAGTTGACCATGAAATCAAAAGAATAGTGGATGAGGGTTATGAAACAGCCAAAGATTTACTAACAAATAATATGGATAAACTTCATGCCATAGCAAATGCCCTCTTGAAACTGGAAACTTTGGATGCAGACCTATACAAGAATATTTTTGATGGTAAAATCATAGTAGGTGAAGAGGACACAATAGAAGATGTTGAAAACAAGGTCAAGGCTTTAAAAGCCGAGGAAGAAGAGAATAAAACTGAAGAAAACCCTGAAACAGAAGGGGAAAATGAGAACCAAGAAGACAAATAAGACAATTAAAAAATAATTTCAAAAAGAAACCTT
>CAZUTD010000249.1:0-1575 GCA_964623185.1 uncultured Clostridiaceae bacterium | reverse complement strand
TATAGTTAGGTTTCTTTTTTAAATTGTGAATTAAAATATTGGCTAATATTATGCATGGCTATCTATTTTCATAAATTTCATTAAAAGACTTGATTTTAATACTTGTATAGGGTATATATAAGTTGTATGGCGTGGTCAATGTTAATTTTTTTGAAAACCGATAATAAACAAAAGTATTTCGATGGCATAATTTGGGGAAAAATGGGAAACTATTTTGTTATGTATTTTATATTATCGGCTATTTGTTTCAAGGTTTTATGTTATAATATTATCTATGTAGTTCTACCAACAATTACATTGGGAGGGTGAAATATGACAGTTAACAAACTAGATGAACTTCGCCAGCGGAGGAAGAAAATTCAACTGGGTGGAGGACAAAAAAGAATTGATACGCAACACGAAAAAGGTAAGCTTACAGCGAGAGAAAGAATTAATCTACTGTTTGACGAGGGAAGTTTTGTTGAACTAGATGCCTTCGTAAAACACAGGTGTACAAATTTTGGATTAGAAGATATTGACACTCCGGGGGAAGGAGTGGTAATAGGTTATGGACAAATAGATGGCAGGTTAGTTTATGCTTATGCCCAGGATTTTACCGTGCTTGGGGGTTCCTTAGGGGAAATGCACGCAAAGAAAATTACTAAGATCCAAGACTTAGCCTTAAAAATGGGGGCGCCAATTGTTGGAATTAACGATTCAGGTGGTGCGAGAATTCAAGAAGGTGTAGATGCTTTATCAGGTTATGGGCATATCTTTTATCGCAATACAATTTCTTCTGGAGTTATTCCACAAATCACTGCTATTATGGGTCCCTGTGCCGGTGGCGCTGTATATTCACCAGCATTAACGGATTTTATCTTTATGGTAGATAAAACTAGCCAAATGTTTATCACGGGTCCACAAGTTATTAAAACAGTAACTGGGGAGGAAGTAACAGCTGAGGCACTTGGGGGTGCCATGACCCACAATAAAACTAGTGGTGTGGCGCATTTTGTTGCTGCCAATGATGAAGCCTGCATAGGCGAAATTCGGAGACTACTTAGTTTCTTACCGTCTAATAATATGGAGCTTGCTCCTGTTTATGAAAGCCAAGATGATATAAATGCGATTATTACAGAATTGGACGATATAGTTCCTGAAAGTCCAAATAAACCATATGATATGAAGGAGATAATCACCAAGGTAGCTGATGAGGGGGATTTCTTTGAAGTGCAGCCCTATTATGCTACTAATATGATTACCGGATTTATGAGGTTAAATGGGCAATCAGTTGGTGTTATTGCCAACCAACCTAGGATATTAGCGGGTTGCTTGGACATTAATGCTTCTGATAAGGCAGGGAGATTTATTAGGACTTGTGATGCCTATAATATTCCCATAGTAACTTTTGTGGATGTTCCTGGTTTTTTACCGGGCACAAACCAGGAGTATGGTGGTATTATCCGACATGGTGCAAAAATGCTCTATGCCTATAGCGAAGCTACCGTACCTTTGATTACATTGATAATAAGAAAGGCCTATGGTGGTGCCTATATTGCTATGTGCAATAAAGAATTAGGTGCAGATGTTGTATTG
>CAZUTD010000248.1:0-2708 GCA_964623185.1 uncultured Clostridiaceae bacterium | reverse complement strand
TTGGTATAATTTATAAAAAGATTTTTGAATATCGAAGGTGAATTAATGGACACAAAAATAACAAACAAGAAAATTGAAAATAAGCTTACCTATGAAAAAGTCTATAATACGGCCCTGGAACTTATCGGAGAAAAAGGCTTTGATAATGTTACAATCACGGAAATTTGTGAAAAGGCGGGAATCCCCATTAGTAGCTTTTATAATTATTTCAAATCAAAAGATGCACTAGTAGATGAAGTTTTTAAGGGGGCTGATTATTTTTTTGCGACAGTTGTGGAAAAAAATCTTAAAGGCAGAACTGCCCATGATAAAATAATACGGTTTTTTTATTACTATTCCGAGTTAAACAAGGCTAAAGACATTAATTATATCAAGCAATTATATGCTATTAGTGATAATCTTTTTACAACCAGAGGCAAGTACATGCATTCCCTCCTGCAAACTATTGTAAAAGAGGGCCAAGAGAAAGGTGAAATAACTAACAAAATGCGGGCATCTGATATTGTAGATTATCTATTCCTTCAGGTAAGGGATGGTGTTTATCATTGGTGTTTACATGATGGCGACTACGACCTTACGGAATTTACGGATAGGTATATTAAGCATTTGCTTAAAACTCTATAAATTATTTGTCTATCATCCAGCAATTTTAATAGAAATTTCAATCCCACCAAAAACACAAAGTAGAACCCACTGGCTAAAAAATACAGTGGGTTTTCTATCTGCAAACAACTATTTAAGTCTATCAGGTAGTCTAGCAACTCCTGTCCTTATTGCAGCTTTTGAGACCGCCAGAGCGACTGCAGGTGCCACCCTAGGATCAAATGGTTTTGGAATAATATTTTCTTCGGTAAGCTCATTATCAGGTATTATTTCTGCTAGGGCATATGCCGCCGCTATCTTCATTTCATCATTTATATCACTTGCCCTTACATCCAATGCCCCCCTGAAAATCCCTGGAAATATCAAAACATTATTGATTTGATTGGGGTAGTCTGACCTGCCAGTACCTATAATACCAACCCCATATTCCTTTGCAAGGACTGGTTCAATCTCAGGTACCGGATTTGCAAGTGCAAACACAATCGCACCCTTGTTCATTTTTTCTAGCATTTCCTTTGAAAGTATATTAGGCCCAGATAGACCTATAAACACATCCGCATTTGCCAGGGCATCAGTTAAATTACCCTCTCTATTATCCTTATTGGTCATTTCCCCTATTTCTTCCTTGGCCCAGTTCATACCTTCCTCCCGGCCCCTGGATATAATTCCCCTTGTATCGCAGAGTATTATATCCCCTACACCAGCTACAAGAAGTATTTTGGCGGTAGCTATTCCAGCTGCACCCGAACCATTAATTACAACCAAGGAATCCTCCAGTTTTTTACCCACAACCTTTAGGGCATTTATCAAGCCCGCAAGTACTGTTATAGCAGTACCATGCTGGTCATCATGAAAAACTGGTATGGATAGCTTTTCCTTTAACTGTCTTTCAATTTCAAAACAATTGGGGGCAGAAATATCTTCTAAATTTATTCCCCCGAAAGAAGGTTCAATTTGTACAACCGTATCTACAATTTTATCCACATCGCTTGTATTTAAGCAAATTGGAAATGCATCAACTCCTGCAAATGATTTTAATAGTATTGCCTTGCCCTCCATTACGGGCAAAGATGCGGAGGCACCAATATTTCCCAAACCAAGCACAGCTGTGCCATCAGACACTATTGCAACCATATTGCCTTTGGAAGTATATTCATAAACAGCATCTTCATTTTTATGTATTTCCTTACATGGTTCTGCAACTCCGGGTGTATAAGCCAGTCCCAGATCTTCCTTATCCTTTACTGGCACCTTGCTAATTATTTCTATCTTACCCTTGTTATCACCGTGCAGTTTTAAAGCTTTTTCCCTTAAAGTCATTCCTATTTCCCCTTTCAAAATATATTAAATATTTTTGGCAAGTCCATGTAAAACAGAGCTGAATCCAGCCTACTTATAGCAAATCCAAGCTATTCTCATTATTTAAACCTTTAAGTATAAAAATTTCTATTATAGGTAAAATAAAATTATACACCTTGCAAGATAACCCAGAAAGGATGAATAATGATGAATTTAGATGATAGGCTACAATGCCCCCGATGCTCTGGAAAAGACTTCACAGCAAAATACGAATCAACTTATATCTATTCTTATGAACTTGGTTTTCCAGAAAACGATGTAGACCGCAGTAAAACTTACACCCTACCCTTTTTATTCGATAAGCGCGATCAAAAAAATACAAGGCAATATGTGGAATGTAATAACTGTGGTGCCCAATATCCCTGTGAATTTACCCTTGATTCAAAGGAACTTGATTTTACAATTGTAAAAAAAGCTATTCATAGTCATCATACAAAACAACCCGAGTTTTTGGGCTGATGAAATCATATTTTAATCATAGCTTTCCAGACTTATAGCCGCAGCCTAAATGTTCCTTACAAAACATGCAAGGTGGCTTACATTCTATCAGAGACCTACTATCCCCGGAGATCTCCCTAGCCCTTTCCTTAATAGTTTTTATCACCTGCATGAGTTTTTCTAATTCCTTATCATGGCCCCAAATATCGATTGTCACACTTCCCTGTGCCCTTCCTAAGCCCCCTGCACCAATAACTTGACATTCTACATTAGCCATAAGTTTTAGGGCCTCAATCTCTGTTATGATC
>CAZUTD010000247.1:0-2712 GCA_964623185.1 uncultured Clostridiaceae bacterium | reverse complement strand
TTGTTGCTTGGGGTTTAATAAAAAGGTTTTTTTCAAGCACAGGTTTCCAATCAGATTTTTCCTTATGTATATACCCAACCAAGGGCACATGTAATTCATGAGGATTTTCAATGTTTTCTACCACTAGGCAAAGGACATCATAATCATCAATTGCCCTATTTTGGCCTTTTACATTTTCAGCCTTAAAATCCCATATAAATTCTGATTTTCCGTTTTTATCAACACTAATAGGTCCAATATCAACAAGTGAGGATCCAAAGGACTCCTTAGTATGGATTAAGTATAGGCGGTATCTTGCTTTTTTTTCATCTAAGGCCTTAAGGTTTTGGCAGTAGAAAGATAATGTGGCCTCAAGGTTTTTAATTTCGATTTTAACATAGGCCTTTATTCCACCTAGTTTCAAATTGTTAAAACCCTTATCCTTTTCTTCTAGCATAATAAAATATCTTCTATATCGTCGTTTCACTACTTGACCCCCTTTATATATCAATAAAATCTTGCCTTTTTATTAATATATGTGAAGGCAGGGGAATTATTGCAGGCAAATACAAATTTAGGTCTAAAGCTTTTTCGAAATAGCATTTGCTAATTTTGCAAACTCGTCAATAGACAGGGTTTCACCACGACGGCTACCGTCTATTTCTACCAATTGCAACACTTGTCTTAAAAAGTCTTTATTAAAGGCCAAATCACCTGTGCTCAAGGCGTTTAATAGGGTTTTTCTTCGCTTTCCAAAAGCATCTTTGACAATCTTGAAAAACAAAGTCTCATCATCCACATGGACTCTGGGATTTTCTAGAACATCCAGGTGGATTACTACAGAATCTACCTTTGGTTGGGGTATGAAGACCGAAGGGGGAACCCTTAAAAGTTGTTTAGTTTGGCAATAGTATTGGACAGCAATAGAAAGAGCCCCATATTCCTTAGTGGAAGGTTGGGCCCCAAGACGGCGTCCAACTTCCTCCTGAATCATCACTGTTATAGAAGATATGGGCAATTTTCCTTCTAATAATCTCATTATAATTGGGGTGGTTAGATAGTAGGGAAGATTGGCGATTACTTTAAATTTTTGATTTTCAAATTTCTCTTGGGCAATTTTGTCCAAATCAATCTTTAAAATGTCACCATGGATAATTTCAACATTATTATATGGCTGCAAAGTCTTTTTCAAAATGGAAATAAGCTTAGCATCAATTTCGACGGCTATAACTTTTTGTGCCTTATCAGCTATATATTGGGTTAGACTACCTATGCCAGGGCCAACTTCTAAGACATAATCTGTATTGGTAATTTTCGAACCTTCGATAATCCTCTCCAAAATATTCATATCAATTAAAAAATTTTGTCCTAGGCTTTTGGAGAACCTGAATTTATTTTTTTCAATAATTTCTTTTGTGTTTTTAGGTTTGGCAATTCTATCCATGTTTTTTCTACTCCTCTAAAAATTTTAGGGCCTGGTCAAATTCGTCCCTTGTAATATCATAATTGTTTAACCTGCTTAGGAATTGTTTGGCATTACCGTAACCTATGCCTAGAACTTTCCCTAGTTTTTCCCTACGGAGGGAGGCATTATTGTTACCCATAAGGCCATAGGATATTAAATCTTGCCGGGTAAAGTTTTCCTGTTTGTCTATCCTTTGACTTCGGGCTTTTTTTAGGGCAAGTAAAATACTAGCCGGGCTAGCATTTTCTATACCTATATCACCGTCCTTTAAGGCCTCCTCTTTTGGTAAAAAAGCATGTTTGCAATTAGGCAACTGGGAGGCAATTATTTTTCTAATCTTTTCTCCCGCAAAATCAGGATCTGTAAAAATGATAACACCCCTTTTTTGTGCGGCAGTTTTTATTCTCTGCATAACCGATATGGGCAGGGAAAATCCGCCAGTGGCGATTACTTCAGCATCGACAGCCCTTTTTATAGCAGCAATATCGTCCTTACCCTCTACAACAATTATTTCCTTAATCAATAAAACTCCCCCTTCCCATAGGTTTACATGAGTAAGATAATATGGTGGCTAATAAGCAAATATTATACTATAGCTAATGTTTTGTGCTTGTATTTTTGTTTTTTAGCATCAAACAAGGAAAAAAAGCCCTCCAATATAAATATAGCGGAGAAAGAGGTTCTCCGCTATAGGTAATTAATTTAAAATATAAACTTTTACCTTCCTTCTTCCAAAACGCAACGCATCTGCACGGTTTTCGAAGTATAGGTCAATTCTGTTACCCTTAATGGCACCGCCTGTATCTTCGGCACTGGATATGCCATAGTCGAACATCCTGTCCATTGACTCTACATAAAGTTTTGAACCTAAGGGGATAAGCCTTGGATCAACTGCGACAACACCTGGTCTTACCTTGGTACCGCTGCGGGTAATCCCATAGTAGGGATCACCGGGGTTTTTACCCGTACTGGCATAATCAGCTGTGTAGGCAGTGGCTTCCATTACAATAACATCCTTATAGCGTCTGGTATCACCCCTAGATGTTACCAGCATTCTGGCAGTCCCTTTTTCCACCACTTCATCAAGGGATTCTCGTAAAACTTCTTCTTTAAGGACTTCCCTAGCCATTTCGGTCCCGTTTTCGCTGGTAATTAAGTATTGAACTTGTTTCATACCTGTTTTCCCTTGGCGAAGCAAATTAGTTTTACCATAATCCATATCATCATTGAATGTCACTGTTAATTCATAGGGTATTTCTTCTGTTTGG
>CAZUTD010000246.1:1116-2717 GCA_964623185.1 uncultured Clostridiaceae bacterium | reverse complement strand
GCCTAAGGATATACTGGCTGAAATACAAATTAGGACATTGGCAATGAATTTTTGGGCAATAATAGAACATTCCTTAAAATATAAATATGAGCAGAAAATACCTCCTCATATTATTGATCGTTTAAAAAGGGCCGCGGATGCAGCCTCAAAACTTGACCGTGAGATGTCTGAGATACGACATGAGATAAGGCAAGCCCAAAAATACTTTGAGGCTAGGTCTATGGTTGTATCAAATATATTGCAAGGTATCAGATCACTTTACATATCAGGGAGGGAAAACGAGGCGAATAAATACCAACAAAGATTTTATAAACTCTGGGAGCAGGGAGATACATTGGAGCTTAAAAGGCTCAACAAGGAAATCAATATGCTAATAGAAAAACACGGTGCCTATGATGAGTAGGTCAAAGTACTTAAAAAAGTTGGTGATAAAATGGCATTATATGCAATAGGTGATCTACATTTGAGTAATCATGTCGGTAAACCTATGGATGTCTTCGGCGATAACTGGGTAAAGCATGATGACAAAATAAAAAAAGATTGGTGTAATAGGGTAAAGGAAGGGGACACTGTACTTATCCCAGGAGATATTTCTTGGGCAATGAATTTTGACGAGGCACGAGGAGATTTAGAATGGATTGAAGAATTACCAGGGAGCAAAATTCTAATAAAAGGTAATCATGATTATTGGTGGAATTCCGTGTCAAAATTAAATTCCTCCTTTAAAAACCTATATTTTTTACAAAACAACTTTTTTAATTATAAGGATTATGCTATATGCGGGACTAGGGGCTGGACTTGTCCAAATGACAAAAGATTCACACAACATGATAAAAAGATTTATTATAGGGAGGTAAACCGGCTAAAACTATCCCTGGATAAGGCAGTTATGGCAAATTACGAAAAAATTATTGTAATTATGCATTATCCACCAACAAATGATGAGTTTGAGCCATCCTTATTTACTGAAATTTTTAAAACCTATGGGGTTGAAACAGTAGTCTATGGGCATTTACATGGCAGGGAATCCTATGGTATGGGATTACAGGGCAGACATGATGGTACAAGCTATCATTTGGCTTCTTGTGACTATTTGGATTTTAAATTGCTAAAAATAATTAAATAACAAGCGACAAAAGTCGCTTGTTATTTAAAAAAAGTTATTACATCCTAGTACATTTACAATTTTATGACGCACCATTTCTTTTATAGCTGTTCTTCCATCCCCCAGATATTTTCTTGGGTCAAAGTTACTTGGCTTTTCTGTAAGACTCTTTCTAACAGCCGCTGTCAATGCCAGGCGAAGGTCTGTATCAATATTTATTTTGCATACTCCTAAGCTAGCGGCCTTTCTTAGCATTTCCTCTGGCACACCCTGGGCACCTGGAATATCTCCACCATATTTGTTGCACAAGTCGACGAATTCCGGTAATACCGTAGAAGCACCATGGAGTACTAAGGGAAAACCAGGCATAAGACTTGCAATTTTTTTCAATCTCTCGAAATCGAGTTGGGGTTCCCCCTTAAATTTGTAGGCACCATGGCTAGTACCAATTGCTATTGCAAGGGAGTCAACTCCAGTACGAGCTACAAACTCTTCA
>CAZUTD010000246.1:0-1106 GCA_964623185.1 uncultured Clostridiaceae bacterium | reverse complement strand
TTTGCAATGTCGGAAAGACGTTCTTTATCAAGTACTGGAGTTCCTACATAGAAGCCATGAGCCGTTCCAATTGCCACTGCAAGAGAATCAATTCCCGTCTTCTCAACAAACTCTACCGCTTCATCTGGGTTCGTAAATGTAGCATCCTTGTCGCTAACATTGATATTATCCTCTATGCCAGCCAATCTTCCTAGTTCTGCTTCCACAACCACACCCTTACTATGGGCGTATTCAACTACCTTTTTTGTGATAGCAATATTTTCTTCAAAAGGATGATGAGAAGCATCGATCATGACAGATGTAAAGCCATCATCAATACATTGTTTACAAATTTCAAAATCTTCCCCATGATCTAGATGGAGAACAATGGGTAAATCTGAATCTTCTAGTGCTGCTTCCACTAACTTTTTTAGGTAGATGGGATTAGCATATTTTCTAGCTCCGGCAGAAACTTGCAAAATCAGAGGTGCTTTTTCCTCCTTTGCAGCGTCAACAATACCTTGGATAATCTCCATATTATTGACATTAAAGGCACCAATGGCAAAATTTCCATCATAGGCTTTAGCAAATAATTCCTTACTAGTTATTAATGGCATAGCTTATTCCTCCTAAGAATTTTAATTTATTTTAAAATATTTAATAGTAAAGACGGGTTGGGATATAATTTGTTTGTACCTTTTTAAATTTGAGGTAAAAATTACATCTTCTCAATACAAATTGTATCATAACCTTTTTATTACCGTCAATCCTTGGGCATTGCCGCCAATGGCAATTGATGGATTAAAATAAAGCTTATAGGTTTTATATTCATATTATGTATAATATATTATAATAATAAACTTTAGAAAATAAGTAAAAGAGCATGAAGGATTTACTAACCTGGTGATATATGCTATTGTAATATGAAATTGTTTTGCGAAAAATACTATTAGATAAATAAGACTATGAATTTGCCATAAAATGAAGTAAAATAATATATATATTTATAAAAAACACAATGATCATGTGAAGTTTGCCAAAGGGTAGAACAATAAGAATAGAGGTGAATAAAATGAAGGTAAAATCACATATTCCAAATATATTTACTTTGTTAAATTTAACATTAG
>CAZUTD010000245.1:0-2725 GCA_964623185.1 uncultured Clostridiaceae bacterium | reverse complement strand
CAGTAAGAGACTGTAAAAAATACATACTGAACCATTGGGAAGGCATACAAAGAGGATATGATAAAGAATATATAGGATGCAGCGCTGAGGGGCATATAAGTCATATATTATCATCTAGGTTAAGTTCTAGGCCTCTAGGATGGAGCCTAATAGGGGCAGATCAAATGGCAAGATTGAGGGTATACAATGCTAATGGTGGAGATATTTATGACCTAATGAGCGAGAGAAAAAAGGAAAGGGCAAAAGAAGAAAGAATTATAGAATTAGAAAGCAGAATAGTAAAGAAAAAAATAAAATCAGTAATACCGGAAACTTTGGACAATATTCCATATATAGACGATGGAAAAAGGACCTGGCAAAGACAGATATTGAAATCCATGAGAGGTGCCTAAAGAGCCACATAGAGCCGCATAACAGCATCATATTGGGATGTAAAGCTATAATACCTAGCATTAACCGTAGAATATTATAATTAATTTATGAAATCAATTATAACCAGATAAAATATAAAAGCCTGAAATAGGCAAATCATCGCATTTCATCAAACAAGGGGAATTTATAAATATCTTTTTCCTACAAAATATTGACACTATCAATTTACATTTTAAATTACAATATCTTAGCAAGGTGTTATAGTTTATAATTAAAATAAAACCTATTTTGATTCTTAGACGGTCAACTCCGCTTTATTTGCACTTTATGAAAGTGATTAAACAGGAAATCAAAGATTTCGCTTGCCTGCTTTTTTGGCTGAAATCCAATCCCTTACTAAAATCGTTGAATGTGGACAAGTTTTATTGGAAAAAGAAAGGAAATGAATATGAAGAAACTGAATATTATGGTGGTAACGGGTTTAGCGATTTTTATTTTCTTCTTTATTTTTATGAATTTTGATAAAACAAGTTTTGTTTTTACAAGGTTTTATAAGAAAATAGATCAAATCACACAGGAGGATACCTCTCAAAAACAAATATTTACATATGAAAACGAAGAAATGCTTTTTACTTTTTTAATACAAAATATGTCAGAATCACAAAAAGCAATTTATACAAATTTTTTAAATAGTAAAAGCCCCGATGAAATTATATCTACGGGCAAAGATATACTATCTGAATCACAGGGCTTATTTTTACTATACCTATTAAACCGCGGAATGAAGCAAGAGTTTGATCAGGTATTAGATTGGACAATGAACAACTTATATTTATCAAATAATACCTTTTCCTGGCTCAAAAGAAAAACCGGTGAAACCGTCAAAGTAAATGCTTTAATAGATGATTTAAGAATTGTAAGGGCCCTTATATTAGCCCATGATATGTGGGGGGATGCAAGATATATTCATATTGCTGAGGATACTTCCAAGGCATTGAAACATTACAATACTAGTAATAGCATACCCCGAGATTTTTATGATTCTGCCACAAATTTAAAAGTAGATTACATTACCCTTTGTTATCTAGATTTATATACAATAAGGAAGATTGCGGAATTTGATAAGGATTGGTACAATATATATTTCCATTCTCATGAAATTATCACTAATGCAAAAATAATGGATACGGGCCTATATGAATTACAATATAATCCTGAAAAATCTTCTTATTGGAGTGAAGAGGAGATAAGCATGATTCTTTCTGTATATACAATGTTGCATTTAGCAGAGGTTGGACAATATGACAAGGGCGGAATGGCTTGGCTTTGGAAGGAATATGAAAAATATAATAAACTATATGCCAATTATTGTCCTCAAACACTTGAACCCGCCACAGACATAGAATCAACTGCCCTGTATTCCCTGGCGGCAAGACTATTTTATCAGACTGGGGATATAGAAAAAGCAAGACAACTGCTAGGGGAAAGTGAAAAATTCCAGATAAAAAATATAGATTCTGAAATCTTTGGAAGTTTTGGGAACGAACAAACACAGGAAGTATATTCCTTTGATAATCTACAATATTTGCTTTCGGCTTCCCAAATATACGGAAATAAATAAAACGATTGGATTGAAGAAGTATGAAATGGTTTTTAAAATATATCAAGCCACCCATGTTTGCAATAATTTTTTTATTACTTGTATCCTGCCATGCCCTATTTATGGAACCCCTAATAGGTCTAGCTGATAATGGGGATTTTTATAGGGTAATCATATCCAATGATCTCATACATGAGATAGAATGGACGGAAGAAGATTTTTTTGGTTATTTTACTACTACTTATGATAGGTTGCAACACTACAACGAATCAGGTAGTGAGACATATACAAGCCAGAATTTTATCATAGATATGGCTATGATATTGGATAATATGTTTAACAGGAATACAAAATTTGATATAAGATTTTTGGCCCTTATCTGCCTGCTTGTTTTAACACTTGGTATTTATTGGATTGTTGAAATAGTCCAGGGTATGACCGATAATAAAAAATTGCAATATTTCATAGCTTTTGTTACAGTTATTATTTTTGGAGATATTGGATATATTTCATATTTCAACAGTTTTTTTGGCGAGGCTGTTGCATATCCATTTTACATATTATCCATAGCTGCTATATTGAAATTTGCCAGGGAAGGAATGAAAATTAGGTATTTGGTCATCTTTGTTGTAGCCAATATTATTTTCTTTGGTTCAAAAAACCAGTTGGCACTTAACGGTATATTGGGTTTATTATTATTGTTGATATTGGCATTTATTATAAAAGATATAAGAAAAAAAGCTTTATCAATTG
>CAZUTD010000244.1:0-2737 GCA_964623185.1 uncultured Clostridiaceae bacterium | reverse complement strand
AAGGGACAACTTACTTTTATAGAGGTATTTGTATCATTATTTAGGCCCAAGGCATATGCAATTTGGAGCTGGAATGACCCCATGCCCGCTTTTGCGTTTTTAGGGAATGTTTTAAATAGATTAATAAAAAAAATATTTAAAAAATAAAAAATATGCTATGGGTAAACATATATGGTTATTCTATCAATGAAAGGAATGGAGAACACAATGGTGAAATTAAGCAAATTACTGGATTCAATAGAGATTGTAGAAAGGTTTAATGATAAGGATTTAACAGTTAGCGGCATTGCTTATCATTCACAGAAGGTATCCAAAAATAATATTTTTGTATGTATCAAAGGTTATAAGGTTGATGGGCATAAATATCTTGCACAGGCAGTAAAAAGTGGTGCCATTGCAGCAGTAGTTGAAGATTTTCAGGATGAAATTGATATACCCCAATATAAGGTCCAGGATAGTCGGATTGCCTTAGCCCAGCTGGCAGCTAGTTTTTATGAGAATCCATCTAGAGCTATAAAATGTATTGGGATTACAGCTACCAATGGAAAAACATCAACCTCCTACATGACGAATGCAATACTAGAAAACCACGGATTAAAAACTGGCTTAATAGGTACCGTCACTATAAAAACTGATAAGGAATTTATACCTTCCCAACTAACAACACCTGAATCACTAGACCTGCAATATTATTTAAGACAAATGATAAACCACAACATTTCCCATGTAACTATGGAGGTTTCTTCCTCTGCATTAGAACTCAACCGGGTGAAGGAGGTTGAGTATGATATTATTACATTAAATAATATCAGTAGAGAGCATATTGATACCCATGGTTCCTTTGAAAAGTATTTTGAAACAAAATCAAAGTTTATTACCAATGCTGGTGAGAATAGCATTGCAGTATTAAATTTGGATTGTCCATATTCATCATCATTAGTTAATAAAACTAAGGCACAAGTTATAACTTTTGGGATTAATAATAAAGAAGGTCATATTCATTGTAGAAATCTAGACTTAACCACTGGCAGAGGAAGATTTACAGTGGAAATAATGAAAGAATTTATAGTTGATGGAATGGAGTACAAACCAAGTGAATTTGAAATAGAGTTATCTGTTCCGGGCCTGCATTCAGTTTATAATTCATTGGTAGCTATTATCATTGGCCTGATTTGTGGGGTGCCAATTACAATAATACAAGAAACCTTAAATACTTTTGTGGGTGTGGAGAGACGATTTGAATTTATTTTTGAGGATGATATTAAAATTATAGATGATCACTTTGCTAACCCTGGTAATATAAATGTTACATTGCAAACTCTAGAGTTTATGGATTATAAAAAACTACATTTAGTTTATGCCATAAGGGGGGAGAGGGGTACTGTGGTAAACAGGGAAAATTCGGAGACCATCGTGGAATGGGCACCAAAACTCGGATTTGATGAGATTATTACTACAAGAAGTGTATCCCATGTTACAGATAAGGACAAGGTAACTAATGACGAACTTCGTGTTTTTCAAGAGGTAATGAATGAAGCAAATATAAAAATAAAGTTATTCGATGAATTGACTGATGCAATAATTTACGCTCTCTCAAAAGCTGAGGAGGGAGACTTGATTCTCTTAGCAGGTTGCCAGGGAATGGATTATGGGGCCGAAATCGCCTTAAGGCAAATTCATAAAACCAGATCTGGATATCCAAAAGAAAAATTATTCTACCCGCTTCGTAATCGGGTAGCAGGTATTTCTAATGAAATGAAAATGGAAAACATTTTAGAAATTCGCAAATTTGATCAATAATAACAAGAAAAATATAGTTAAATTAAACCATCCCCCCCACCTTAGATGGGGGGAAGTAGCTGAGGTTTTTTAAACGGATTTTCAGTATCTCTACCAAGATTATTAAATGATGGTTAATTTCAATTGATATGTAATAAAATCACGATGTTGTATCTTATTATTTTGATTTGAAGGGGGTCAGGTATGACGGTTAAAGATATTAAAAGGCTGGAAAATTTCTTCCTTTCATCATTTGAGAAAGAAAATTGTTTTAGAGAATTAAGATTGTCCGATCAGGAAGTTGATTATATTAAAAAAAACTTTCCATCAATTTATGTAAAGAAATGTGAAAACACTGATTGTCCGGATGGAAAGAGCTGGTGGGAAATTAGTTTTACAAATTCCTATAAAAAAATATAAAATAACCTTTACATAGAACAAATGTTCGTGTATACTAAAAGCAGAACATATGTTTGCGGATGGAGGTAATTTTATGAAAACAATTATATTTGTTGGCACGGTTAGGGAATTGAGAGAATATCTAAACCAGTGGAAGAACGATAGTTTAAAAAAGGAAGGGCAATGATAGTTCAAATCCCTAATATAGAAAAGGTCAAACGGAAATATAAAACAAATTGTCCAAATAACAAATATGTCTTTTGACCATGATGACATAGGCTTAAATACTACCATTACTAGGTAGTATTTTTTTGTGAACTATTTTTCAAATCGTTTAATTTATAAATCAGGAATTTTTATAAATATTTAAAGAAGTATTAGAAACAGATGGGTTTCATAGTCAATGTGTATTAAATGTTAATATGCGTATATTTTACGAATAACCATAAAAAATATCATATAGAATGAAGGAATTTTAATCGTTATGAAGAAATATTATATAACCAACATTAAGCAGGTGATATATTTGCACAGAAAAAAGAAAATCAAAAAAAAAGCA
>CAZUTD010000243.1:0-2738 GCA_964623185.1 uncultured Clostridiaceae bacterium | reverse complement strand
TTTTCTCTAATATATCCAATGGGATTGGGTACCATTGTCCCTTCATACCATCCCTGGATGTTACCCCCCTCAGGGCTATGGTATGGAGATAGGTTCTTTTTCCATCCAATACACCAACTGATTGTATATTAGGTAGCACAGCGAAGTATTGCCATATATCTAGGCCTGCTTTTTTCACTTCTTCCCTAAATATATAGTCTGCTTCTTTTACTATCTTAATTTTTTCCTTGGTCAATTCCCCCAAGACCCTAATCCCTAGTCCCGGTCCTGGGAAGGGTTGCCTGTCTACAATTTCCGAACTGATACCTAGGGCCCTGCCCAGGTCCCTTACCTCTTCCTTGTAAAGTCCTCTTAAGGGTTCTATTAGTTCAAAGTTCACATCTTCAGGTAGGCCTCCTACATTGTGGTGACTCTTTACTGCCACCTTTCCATCTGCCTGGACTGACTCTTCCACATCTGACCTGATAGTCCCCTGGACTAAATAATCTATATCTTCTAGTTTTTCCTGTTCTTCTTCAAAGACCCTAATAAACTCTTCTCCAATAATTTTTCTTTTTTCCTCTGGGTCTTTTATACCCCTTAATTTGCCCAAAAACCTATCCTCTGCATCTACAGTAATCAGGTTCATATGGAATTCATCTTTAAAGACTCTTTCCACTTCTTGTCTTTCATTTTTTCTAAGCAGGCCATGGTCTACAAATACACAGTATAGGTTATCACCTATAGCCTTGTGGACTAAAACTGCTGCAACGGAGGAATCTACCCCACCCGATAGGCCACAAATAGCTTTTTTATTTCCCACTATTTTTCTAATTCTATCTATTTCACTATCTATATATAATTTAAAATCCTTTATTTCCTCCATGGGATCAATCCCTTCCTAATTTACTGCCCTATACTATAATTAGGTGTTTCCTTGGTAATAACAATATCATGAGGATGGCTTTCTCTTAAGCCTGCACTGGTTATCCTGATAAACTTACCATTTTCCTGCAAATCTTTAATAGTAGGTGTTCCACAATAACCCATACCTGCCCTTATTCCCCCTACTAGTTGGGCTACTGTATCTCTCAGGGGACCCTTATAGGGTACTTTTCCCTCTACCCCTTCCGGAACTAATTTTCTAGTATTTTCCTGGAAATATCTATCCTTACTGCCTTTTTCCATAGCAGGGATAGAACCCATCCCACGATAAGTTTTAAAACTTCTTCCCTGAAAAATCACTGTTTCTCCAGGACTCTCCTCCGTCCCTGCAAGCAATGAACCCACCATGACCACATTTGCACCGGCGGCAATAGCCTTTGGAATATCTCCCGAATATTTTATCCCACCATCAGCAATCACAGGGACGCCATATGGCTTAGCAGCCTTGGCACAATCATATACAGCAGTAATCTGCGGTACACCTATACCGGCTATAACCCTTGTCGTACAGATAGACCCAGGTCCTATCCCAACCTTGATTGCATCTGCACCCGCCTTGATTAAATCCTCTGTCGCTTCTGCTGTAGCAACATTGCCCGCTATTACTTGAAGGTCTGGGTACTTGGTTTTCACATCCTTTACTGCCTCTATTACTCCCCTGGAATGTCCGTGTGCAGTATCAATAACAATGATATCCACTTGGGCTTTGTATAGGGCCTCTACCCTTTCAAGCATATCCTGGGTAATCCCAACAGCAGCCCCCACCAGCAACCTTCCCTTTGAATCCTTGGCGGAATTAGGATGTTTAATAGATTTTTCAATATCCTTTATAGTTATCAGGCCTTTTAGCATTCCCTCTTCATTTACAATAGGTAGTTTTTCAATCTTATGTTTCATTAGTATTTTTTGTGCCTCTTCCATGGTAATACCTTCCCTGGCAGTAACCAGATTATCCTTGGTCATTACCTCAGATATTAGGCGGGTATAATTTGTTTCAAAACGAATATCACGGTTTGTAATAATTCCAACCAGTTTGCCTACTACTGTTATAGGGACACCCGATATATGGTAGCGTTCCATTAATTCTAGTGCATCAGATACCGCATGGTCAGGTGAAAGGAAAAAGGGATCTACTATCACACCATGTTCACTTCTTTTTACCTTGTCTACTTCCAATGCCTGTTCCTCTATGGTCATGCTCTTGTGTATTATTCCTATGCCACCTTCCCTTGCCATAGAAATAGCCATTTTCCCCTCAGTTACCGTATCCATACCAGCACTCATCAAGGGGATATTTAATTTTATGGTTTTTGTCAAATAAGTGTTCAAAGACACCGCATTTGGTAATACTTCTGATTTTGCAGGTATTAATAACACATCATCAAAAGTTAGTCCCTCTTTTACAATCTTATCTTCCATGTATAGGCCTCCTCTTAGAAATTACAATATATTTTGATTAATAACTTTTATAAATAAAAAACAAAACTCATATAATAATTTCACCCTTAAAAAAGCAAAATTATTATATGGGTTTTGTAAATAAACCTCAGCAAAACTACATAAAACAACCCTTTCGCATAGCCCCGCTGACAATATAATAACTTCACTCATAGTCCTAGAATTTACGGTCCCCAAGGTAGATACTATCGCCCCATATTATCGATATTATACGAGTGTTCTTGTCTTTTCTACATGTTTTTCCAATAAGGGCTTTGCCCGTCATTGTAATACTTCTAACTTAACAAAAGCCTTTATAAAAGTCAAGAGTTTTTACGGTCTTGTTTTCTCGTTGGTTTTTTCGATAAAGGAATTAA
>CAZUTD010000242.1:1553-2744 GCA_964623185.1 uncultured Clostridiaceae bacterium | reverse complement strand
TAAAATCATTACGGTGGGTAATTCCGTTATAATTACAAAAGTTGGGCCAATTGGCTAATTAGGGTGGTACCGCGGGTAACTCTCGTCCCTTTGTGAGGATGGGGGTTTTTTAATTGCAAAAAATTATAAAGGAGTTGATAGGATGTCAATTTTAAGAGACCAATGTAAAAAGCTAAAAAATGCAGCTCAAGTTCTTGGAACTATTAATACAAAAGAAAAAAACCAAGCCTTAAGACAGGTGGCCATTAGCTTAAGAAAGCATGAAGAAAAGATCCTGCTTGCCAATCAAAAAGATGTACAGATAGCAATGGCCAATGATATCAAGGAAAGTCTGATTGACCGTTTAAGGTTAAACAAGGAACGGATGGATGGAATCATAGGAGGAATTGATACCATTATTGAACTAAGAGATCCAGTTTGGAAAAGCAACGATGTATGGACGGCAGACAATGGTTTAATTTTTAGTAAAATGACAGTACCTATAGGTGTAATAGGAATTATTTATGAATCTCGACCTAATGTAACAGTAGATGCATTTGCCATCACATTAAAAAGCGGAAATTGTGTATTGTTAAGGGGTAGTTCCACATCCCTGCATTCTAATAGGGCGCTTGTAGATGCTATTAAAGAAGGACTAAGGAATAGCACGGTCTCGGAGGATGTAATTGCCCTAGTGGATGATTCGGATAGGGCAGTAGTTAGGGAAATGCTAACCATGAATGAATATATTGATTTAATCATTCCTAGGGGCGGCAAAAAATTGATTGATATGGTTATTAAAAATGCCAGTGTTCCAACAATCGAAACTGGCGAGGGAAATTGCCATACCTATGTAGATGAAAGTGCTGATTTAGATAGGGCAGTGGATATTATTGAAAACGCAAAGGTGCAGAGACCAGGTGTTTGCAACGCATGCGAGACTCTTTTGCTGCATAAAAGCATTGCTGGGGATTTATTACCCGCAGTTTATGAGAGAATCGGCAAGCTTGTAGAGATAAGAGGCTGCCAACAAACGCAGGAATATATCAAGGTCAAACCTGCTGTGGAGTCTGATTGGGGCGAGGAATATCTGGATTATATCTTATCGGTTAAAGTTGTTGAAAATATAGGCCAGGCCATTGAGCATATAAATAAATATGGAACAAGGCACTCCGAGGCAGTTTTAACAAGAAACCTTGAAAATGCAAACAA
>CAZUTD010000242.1:0-1543 GCA_964623185.1 uncultured Clostridiaceae bacterium | reverse complement strand
AAGTTGATGCAGCTACCGTTTATGTGAATGCCTCAACAAGGTTTACTGATGGAGGAGAATTTGGTTTTGGTGGCGAAATGGGAATTAGCACACAAAAGATGCATGCTAGGGGGCCCATGGGACTTAATGAATTGGTAACAGTAAAATACACCATTGTTGGCAATGGTCAAATTAGAGGGTAGTGAAAATTATGATTGCAGATTTAATAAAAAACAGCAGGAAAATAGTTATTAAGATTGGCAGTAATACCATAGCCAATGAAGATGGAAGTATGTGCAAGGATTTTTTGCAGAACCTGGCTAAACAAATTCATTCTTTAACCCAAAAGGACAAACAGGTGGTTGTAGTTTCTTCGGGTGCAAGGATTGCGGGTGTAGGGACTTTAGGAAGATGGATGAGGAAAGAGGATATACACTATAAACAGGCACTTTGTGCTATTGGGCAGGTAGAATTAATGGATGCTTATCGGAAAGTTTTTGCAACTCATGACCTCCATATAGGACAAATGCTCTTGACCAGGGAAGATTTTTGCCATGACCACAGGACATTAAACATACGGAACACCTTATTTACATTAGTCGATGAAGGAGTTATTCCTATAATAAATGAAAACGACACAGTTAGTGTTGAAGAAATAAAAATAGGTGATAATGATACCTTAGCCGCATTAACTGCTAATCTTTGGAATGCCGACTTACTCGTATTGTTTAGTGATATAGACGGGGTATACGATAAAAATCCAAAGATATTCAAGGATGCTAAACTGGTTGAAAAGGTAACAAATATTGATGATTTAATGCAAAACATAGAAATTGGAGAGGTTAACGATTTTGGAACAGGGGGAATTGCTACAAAAATTTCTGCTGCTAGAACAGTAAACTGTTACGGAATTCCTATGATTTTATGCAATGGTAAGAAGCAAGATATACTAATCAAGTTATTTGAAAAAAAAGAAAAGGCTACGGTGTTTTTGCCTGATTAGGAGGGAACTATCTTGGAAAAAAAGATTGGATTTATCGGGACGGGTAATATGGCATCTGCCATGATAAGGGGTATAGTAGCTGGATTTGAGGGTATTGAAAACAGATTGTTTGTTAGCAATAGGAATATAGATAAGGCAAGGAAAATATCAGAGAATCTTGGTGTCCAACTATGCCAAAGTAATATAGATCTCGTTAAAAAAGCTGATATAATTATTTTGGGTGTTAAACCCCATATGTATAAAGTTGTTTTGGAAGAAATTAAAGATACATTAACTAAGGACCATATTTTTGTATCTATTGCTGCTGGTATATCAATTGATTATATACAAAGCTTTTTTAAAGAGCCAATGAAAATAGTAAGAACCATGCCCAATACCCCTGCCTTTGTTGGTGAGGGAATGACGGCTATTACCTTAAATGACCAAGTAGATGAAAAAGAATTGCAAATAGTTTTAAGATTATTTGAAAGTATAGGTAAGGCTGATGTCATAGATGAGGATTTAATGGATATGATTCCTGCAGTATCTGGCAGTAGCCCAGCCTATGTATATGTATTTATC
>CAZUTD010000241.1:0-2753 GCA_964623185.1 uncultured Clostridiaceae bacterium | reverse complement strand
TGGTCCCATTCCCTATTATGTAATATGGGACATTTTTTTGCTGACATAAAAGAATTGCTCCTTTTATCTCATCAATACTAGTGGGACGGATTAATATATCCGCCTCACCTCCTATTTTAAATGAAGTATGGTTTTTCATGGGCTCATTCAGTAATACATTGTTTTTTTCTATAAATGTTAGTAAATGATGATACAATTCATTTTTATCCAAGTTTTCTCCACTCCCGTTTTAAAGTCTCCTTGTTTTCGTACGAAACACAAGAATAATTTTTTCTTGTTAAATTATACCCCTTTTCACCAAACAGGTCAATTTCAGCAAAACAACCACATTATCAGGGATAAATCATAGTATAAGATAGCTGGGCTACCATCTCTTGCAAATTTCTTTTCTTCTCAATATTTTTTCCTACCCCACCTTATAAAATCCCCCTTATATTTTATATTTATTCCTTTCCAAAACTATTATTCGTAGACTAAAAATTAAATAGGGTACCTCCTGGCACCCTATTTAAATATAAAAATTTATTTTCCATTCTTGTATTTTAGAAGCAATAATATTTTATAGTGTTAAATCTTGTTAGTAGCTTTAGCCCCCGATTTCTGACATGTTTCTATTGCATAGTTTAAATTCCTTAGTACACATATAATGTTTTTTGGGTTTTGATGCAATGGCTTCTTCAAGAACTTCCCCTATACAAGATGGATTATTCCTTATGGTGTTAATAATATTTATCTCATGATTGCTATGGAGACATGGCTTTAATTTACCATCACTGGTCAACCGTATTCTATTGCATTCTGCACAAAAATGACTGCTAATAGGGTTAATGAATCCGACCTTGCCCTTGCCATCTGGCAATTTATAATATTGTGCTGGGCTGGAAACTTTATGGGCTAGTGGAATTAAATTTCCAATTTTCCGTTTGATGATATCATTAGAAACAAATCTCTCTTTGGCCCAATTACCCGCCTCACCCACGGGCATCAATTCAATAAATCTTACTTCTATATCATCATCCCTTGTAAGATTAGCAAAATCTGTGACTTCATCATCGTTATAGCCACCTATTGCAACAACATTTAATTTTACTGGATGCATACCTACCTTGATAGCTTCCTGTATCCCATCTAATACCTGGTGTAAATCCCCACCCCTAGTTATTTCTGCATACCTATCAGGTTTTAAGGAATCAATGCTAATATTTACCCTACTTAAACCAGCCTTTTTTAAATCCTTAGCATATTTCTTTAGTAATATTCCGTTAGTTGTAATTGCAATATCATTAATGCCTTCGATGCTACTTAAGTTTTCTATAAATTGGACTATACCCTTTCTTACAAGTGGCTCACCACCAGTAATTCTTATCTTATCAATCCCCAGTTTAGCTCCCGCCCTAACAATTTGAAGTATTTCTTCAAAAGTCAATATATCCTTATGATCTACTTTGCAAACTCCTTGCTCAGGCATACAATAGAGGCACCTCAGGTTACATAGGTCTGTAACAGATATTCTTAAATAGTTTATTCTTCTATTATAGCGATCATTCATTTATATTACCCCCTAAAATTTTAATAATTTCAATTGTATATAAAAGAATATGCTGGCACCAAAAGGAGCCAGCAATAAAAATCCCATTTGCTTTCCTTTCCTAATACGGGAGGCATGAAAATTTCTTTTTATGCCCATAGGTCATTCTTCATAGACCTTATATCCTTAGAAGAGATGACTCGGAAATATATAATATCTAGTTTAATTACTATTATAACATTTTTCAGAGGTAATTAAAGGATTTTTTAAAATTCCTTTGGAAGAAACTTCAAAAGCTTAGTTAAAAATATAAAAAAAAAGAGCCATAACGGCTCAAATAGTATATAATCTACTGTTTTAAACTTTTTTAATAGCTTTAAAGGGACATGCTGTGAAACATGCTCCACATTTTATGCATTTTTCCTTATCTATAAAGTATACCTCTTTACCTCTTACACCACTTATGCAATCAACTGGACATTCTTTTGCACAAATTCCGCATTTTTTACATAGATCAGGAATAACTTCATATGATAATAATGCCTGGCAAACACCCGCTGGACATTTTTTATCAATTACATGGGCTTCATACTCATTCCTAAAATATCTTAAAGTTGATAAGACAGGATTTGGAGCTGTCTGTCCTAGACCACATAAGGAAGTTGTCTTTATTGTTTTTGCCAATCTTTCTAATTGATCTAAATCTTCTAGTGTACCTTTTCCTTGGGTAATCTTGTCTAATACTTCTAACATCCTTTTGGTACCTTCACGACATGGGGTGCATTTTCCACAGGATTCATCAACTGTAAAATCCAAGAAGAATCGTGCAATATCCACCATGCAGTTATCTTCATCTAGTACAATCATACCACCTGATCCCATCATGGATCCTAGTGAAATCAAATTGTCATAGTCGATAGGCATATCTATATGTTCTGCAGGAATACAACCACCCGAAGGTCCACCAGTTTGGACAGCTTTAAATTCCTTACCATCGGGGATTCCTCCACCTATTTCATAAATTACCTCTCTTAGTGTTGTTCCCATGGGTATTTCCAATAAACCGGTATTGTTAATCTTTCCACCCAAGGCAAACACTTTGGTTCCTTTGGATTTTTCTGTCCCAATTCCTAAAAACCATTCAGGACCATTAAGTATAATATGAGGTATGTTTGCATAGGTTTCAACATTACTCAACAAGGTGGGCTTTTGCCACAATCCTTTA
>CAZUTD010000240.1:0-2761 GCA_964623185.1 uncultured Clostridiaceae bacterium | reverse complement strand
ACAATAATTGAATCAAGCCCCTATAAATATTAAAATTATATTTTAGTATTTATAGGGGTTCTTTTAGTTTAACCTTATAAAAATTGGGTAAATATTTAAAGTAGAAAAATAATAAATAATTATATTTGTGGGGGGAATTTATATGAAATCACTAAAAGGGACTAAAACTGCTGAAAATTTGATGAAGTCCTTTGCCGGGGAATCTCAAGCAAGAAATAGATATTCCTATTATGCATCTGTGGCAAAGAAAGAAGGTTATGTGCAAATACAAAACATATTTTTAGAAACAGCAGAAAATGAAAAAGAACATGCTAAAAGATTTATGAAATTTTTAAATGAAAGTTTATTAGGTGAAATGGTTGAAATCAATGGAGCATCTTTTCCAGTGGGCTTAAGTGATACAAAAACAAATTTACTAGCAGCAGCCGAAGGAGAAAATGAAGAATGGGCAGATTTGTATCCCGAATTTGCTGATGTTGCAGATGAAGAAGGCTTTCATGAAATAGCAGAGGTATTTAGAAAAATAGCAGATGTGGAAAAACGCCACGAGACAAGGTATAGGAAGTTATTGGCGAATATAGAAGAAGGTAAAGTGTTTGAAAGGGATAGGGTTTTAGAGTGGAAATGTAATAATTGCGGATATATACATGCGGGAGAAAAGGCTGTGGAATTATGCCCGGCATGCGACCATCCCCAGGCTCATTTCGAAATCTTTGTCGAAACCTATTAATAAAACTAATATAAAGTTACAATACCTCCATTTATCTAAATAGATGGGGGTATTATTATGTAAAGAAAAATGAAATATTCCTCTGGTATTGCAAAATGATTCAAAACTAAACCCTGCTAAGAATATAATATTGCTATATGACCATAATAACTTAGGAAAATGGGTTTTATTGATATTCCAATTGTAATTAGGTTAATCTAATAGAAATTAAATAGAAATATGTTATAATTAAGATGTATTAGCATTACTTGTCATCTAATATAATTAAATTGGGATGGCAATGATTTCGATTATTTGTTTTTGGTGTGGATTTTTAATTTTTTACTGGACTTCTTGTAAAAGATAGAAACTTTTATTTGAGCATTTGGGAGGAGTTTAAATGAAGGAAATTAATGATAGAAAAAATCAGGATAAACTTTTGAGCAAAAGGTACTCACTCAGGGAGGAAATTGCAAATAGTATAACCCATGGAATAGGTGTTGTGTTCAGCATCGTAATTCTAACCATTCTTTTGGTCTATGCTATCTGGAAAAGGAGTACTCTTTCAATTGTGGGTTTTAGTATTTATGGTTTATGCTCAATTTTTCTATACACCTCATCAACTCTCTACCATAGTTTCCAGAAAGAAAAAATAAAAAAAATTTTAAGAATCTTCGATCATTCCTCCATATTCCTCCTTATTGCTGGTACATATACACCAGTGGCATTACTAGCAATGGACGGTTATTGGAGAATAGGCATACTCACCATGGCCTGGGGCATAGCAATTGTAGGTATTGTGTTTAAAATAATTACCTTTAATAATTTTGATAGGCATAAGATTTTATCATTGCTGCTATATATCGCCATGGGTTGGTTAATTGTTATAGCTATTAAACCTATGATTCAATCGATGCCTGCAGGATTTTTCATATGGCTTTTAGCAGGAGGCTTGGCCTATACCTTGGGAACCATATTTTATGCCATCAAAAGAATACCCTACAACCACGCTATTTGGCATTTGTTTGTTCTAGGTGGAAGTGTTTTGCATTTTCTAGGGATTTTTAGGTATTTGGCATTATAAAATAGGATTAGGGATAAAAACAGGAGTGATACAGTATGGACAAGAACGAAACAAAAGCATATGAAATTTTGGATAAACTAAATATATCTTACAAAAGATTTAACCATGGACCGGTGGCCACAATTGCCGATATTGAGGAAGGACTAAAGGATTTAAAAGTTATACATTTTAAAAATATATTTTTGCGAAATTCAAAGGGAGATAAACACTATCTGCTTTTAATAGACAGGAAAAAGAGGGCTAATACGAAGGAATTAGCTAAAATAATAGGGAGCACCAGGTTAAGCTTTGCATCTGATGACAGGCTGGAAAAATATCTGGGGATTGAACCGGGAGCGGTATCACCTATGGGCTTAATTAATGATAGGGATAAAGAAGTAGAAGTTTTGGTTGATAAAGATTTGGCACAGTATGATGAAGTTACCCTCCATCCAAATGTAAACACTGCCAGTATAACAATTAGCTATGGAAGCCTGTATAAGTTTTTGAGCTGGAGCGGGAATAAAATACAATATATTGAAATACCTGAGAGAACCGATTAAAAAATGGCTACTTACATGTCTAGGTTCTCTAAGTCCCAGAAGATTGACCTAATCCCGCGCCACCAGTAGGGGTCCTCGGCATATTGGCGGTTGA
This sequence comes from uncultured Clostridiaceae bacterium, assembly GCA_964623185.1. GTDB lineage: Bacteria > Bacillota > Clostridia > Peptostreptococcales > Natronincolaceae > CAYMGQ01. Next base: position 332 of record CAZUTD010000240.1, on the reverse strand, counting down.
TCCAGAAAAATGGATCTATAAACAGTGGCAAATCACTTAAACTATTTAAAAGGGTCCTGGCGGCAATTTCTGAGGAATCCTTGAAATTGGTATTATATTTTTGCCAACTACCAAATACATTAAAAGGATTATTAATTATTTTATCGCCATAGGGGTGATTATTAGGTACAAATCCCTGTTCATGCCCCGCAAGTGCAAATAATAGCAAAGGATTCAAATTAAAATCTTTGGCTGTAGCAAATATTTGTGAAAAGTAGGGTTCGTTTTTTAAGACAGAGTTTTTTGAAGCTAAATATATTTTTAAATTATTCTTGTTTACATCCTTATAATAT
>CAZUTD010000239.1:277-2781 GCA_964623185.1 uncultured Clostridiaceae bacterium | reverse complement strand
CATTGTACCATACAGGGGTTGGAGTCCTCAATTTTCATTTAAGTTTACAAAACGTGTTTTTAGAAAGAGAGGGTAAAAAATGAAGATGGTAATTATAACCGGCACCTCGGCTTCTGGCAAGACCTCCCTTATGTACCATGTTATAAAAGAACTAAAAGAAGAAGGCATAGAAACTGCAGTTTGTAAAATAGATTGCTTAAAAACAAGGGATGATAAAAAATATGCTGAATTGGGTGTGCCTGTAGCGGTAGGTTTGAGTGATTATATATGCCCTGATCATTATTATGTATCTAATTTGGAGGAAATCTTTAACTGGGCAAAAAAGCTTAAAGTTAAGGTGCTCGTTATAGAGACCGCAGGCTTATGCAACAGATGTGCTCCGGCAGTTGAGGGCTGTTTAAACATTTGTGTATTGGACAATTTAAGTGGTGTCGATATGCCTGGCAAGGTGGGGCCATTGTTAACAACGGCAGACGTAGCAGTTATTACAAAGGGAGATATAGTGTCACAGGCGGAACGTGAAGTATTCAGATATAGGTTATCCAAAGTAAATCCCGAGGCGGAGATACTTAATGCAAATGGGCTTACGGGACAGGGTGCTACAAAATTAAAAAACATAATTCTTTCGTGGGAAGATATTGAGGAGGTAGAAGGAAGAAAACTCAAATCTTCAATGCCAGCATCAGTATGTTCATATTGTACTGGCGAACAACTTATAGGCTCAAAATATCAGATGGGTAATGTTAGGAAAGGTATAGTTTGGGGGACTGGTCATGATTAAAAAAATCAGCATATTAAGCGGGTATGATAAAAAAGGGGAGCAAGAAATATTCGAAAAGATTGATATTGAATCTGGTGAGATAATAGCAATAGTAGGCACAACAGGTTCAGGGAAAACACGATTGATATCAGATATAGAGCAAAATGCATATGGGGAAACACCTACGGGACGTAGGATCATGATCAATGGAATGCCTGCCCCCGAGTATTTCATACTTAATGGCAAACAGCAATTTATAGGCCAAGTATCACAAAATATGAATTTCGTAATGGATATAGGGGTTGGGGACTTTTTAAAAATGCATGCAGAATGCCGTGGAATAGATGATGTCAAATCCTCGGTAGAAAGGGTTCTGGATGCTGCCAATGAATTATCGGGAGAGCCTTTTTACTGGCAAGATGATCTGACAAGCTTAAGTGGTGGGCAATCTCGGGCTTTGATGATTGCCGATGTCGCTTTAATAAGCAATGTAGATATAGTATTGATGGATGAGATTGAAAATGCTGGAATTGATAGGATAAAGGCATTTAAATTGTTGACAGGTTGCGGTAAAATATCCATTACCTCAACACATGATCCCTTATTATCATTTATGGCGGATCGCAGAATTATAATGAGTGGCGGCGGTGTAAAAAAGGTTCTAAGTAGTAATACTGTCGAAAAGCAGCTTTTGGATAAATTACTTATATTTGATTCGGAAATACAAATACTCAGAAACAGGCTAAGGACGGGCGAACAAATTGTATAACCAGTATGTAACAATAAATTTTGGGGAATAACCGGCAGTAAGCTGTAAACCATAGGAAAACTTTATTATGTGATAGAAACAGATAGGAGTTAGGCTAGAATTATTCTAGCCTAACTCCTATCTGTTTCTATTGAACATTAGTTTTAAAGCATTAACATGAAAAAACATAAGATATTTTTAATATAGTGAAAGAATTTTGGAACTTTATGTGTCTAATATTAGATAGTTGTTTATGGGGGGTGCGGACAAAATCCTGGACTAAATTAGAGGAGGATTTTGATGTATTCCCTAGAAGAAAAGAAAAAAGCAGTGGATTTATATATCCAGTATGATAAGCAACTTGTAAAAACTATTAGAACACTTGGTTATCCATCTCGCAATTCTTTAAGAAAATGGTACTACGAGCTCAGGGATAGTGGTGTACTTAAAGACAAATATACTAGAAGGCAAAAATATACTGAAGAACAAAAAGAAAAGGCTATTAAATATTATTTTGACCATGGATATAATGCTACTAAAACCGTTACTGCATTAGGTTATCCGTGCCAAACTATTCTTAAAAAGTGGATATACAATAAATTCCCAGAGCGACAAAAGGATTGTTCGTATCGAATAAACTTGGTAGAATATACAAAACAGCAAAAGATATTGCAGAAGATATAGGAGTAATTAGAGAAACTCTATATAACTGGAAAAATCAGCAACTAGGAAGAGAGGCACCTGTTAAAATGAAGCCAAGAATAGATATACCAAATGATAAAGAAAGTCTTGAAATAGAGGTTAGGCACCTTAGAGAAAAAATTCATAGACTTGAACTTGAAAAAGACATCTTAGAAAAGACAGTAGATATAATAAAAAAAGACCCGGGCACCAATCCGGAAAATCTTACAAACAAAGAAAAAACTATCGTGATTGGTGCCCTTAGAGATAAATATAAATTAAAGGAATTACTTACTTTTCTTAATCTTAATAAAA
>CAZUTD010000239.1:0-267 GCA_964623185.1 uncultured Clostridiaceae bacterium | reverse complement strand
GATGATAAATACAACAAACTCAAAGAAACTATTAAAGAGATATTTAATAAAAACTATAAATGTTATGGATATAGAAGGATCTATGATGCCTTAAAAAATCAAGAAATAACTGTCTCAGAAAAAGTAATAAGAAGGATTATGAAAGAGGAAGGACTTATTGTATATCAAGCAAAGCAAAAGAAACACTCTTCATATATGGGAGAAATTAGCCCAGCAGTAAAAAATATTATTCAACGGGATTTTCAGGCCGAAGAACATAATAAGAAA
>CAZUTD010000238.1:0-2798 GCA_964623185.1 uncultured Clostridiaceae bacterium | reverse complement strand
AAAAATTCCAGAGATTTTTTTGGGATCAAAATCCACATCCTCCAGCCTACCTTGGATCCTCTTACCACTTAAGCCAGCATCCACCAATATTTTTTTCCCATTACTTGATACTAGGTGACAATTTCCACTGCTACCACTTGCCAAAGAACAATACGATATTCCCATTAAAATGCCTCCAATGCAATACACACCCTAGGGGTGTGTTTTAATATGTTTTTCTTATCTTAGCCCCGAGGCTTCTGAGCTTTTCGTACAATTGATCATATCCCCTATGTATATAGTGAACATTTTCAATTTCCGTCTCCCCATCAGCTATTAACCCTGCTACAACCAAGGCTGCACCAGCCCTTAAATCAGAAGCTGAAACCTTCGCACCCGTAAGCCTTTCAACCCCCTGAACAATAGCTGTTCTTCCCTCTACCTTTATATTTGCACCCATTCTTTTCAGTTCACCCACATACTTAAACCGGCCTTCAAAAATGGTTTCAGTAATTATACTTGTACCCCCGGCCATTGTAAGCAAACTACAAATCGGTTGTTGTAAGTCTGTAGGAAATCCAGGATAAACTAAAGTTTTTACATTAACACTTTTTAAGGAATCCAGCGATTTCACATGAATAGAATCCCCATTCTCCAGGACGGTTACCCCCATTTCCCTTAGCTTTGCTGTTATAGCCTCCAAGTGTTTTGGGATAACATTATTAATTACAACATTGCCCCCCGTCGCGGCGGCAGCTATCATATAGGTCCCTGCCTCTATTTGATCCGGGATAACATTATGAATACATCCCCTAAGATTATCTACACCCTCAATCTTAATAGTATCGGTTCCGGCACCTTTTACACTGGCCCCCATACAATTCAAAAAGTTTGCAACATCAACTATATGGGGTTCCTTAGCAGCGTTTTCAATAGTGGTAATGCCCCGTGCCATGGTAGCAGCCAGCATAATATTAATAGTGGCTCCCACGCTAGCTATATCCAAAAAAATTTCTGCCCCAACTAATTCCTCAGCTTCTACAGAAATAATCCCATGTTCAATAACTACCTTTGCCCCTAGGGCTTCAAAACCTTTGATATGCTGATCTATTGGCCTGTTTCCTATACAGCATCCACCAGGATATACTACGCTTGCCTTTTTAAAACGGGCTAAAGCCGCCCCCAAAAAATAGTAGGAAGCTCTTAAGTCCTTTGCGGACTGATAATCTATGGAACAAGCTTTTATATCCTTAGTGTCTATTTGAATTGTTCCGGGTTCTACTTGTTCAACCCTTGCCCCCAATCCCTCCAGCAACCTAGATAATATAACCACATCACTTATATTAGGCAAATTTTCAATAGTACAAGTGTCCCCCGCCAGAAGAGTAGCAGGTATAATTGCCACAGCTGCATTCTTAAAGCCACCAATTTCAACTTTCCCCTCTAATCTTGCCCCGCCTTTTATAATCAGTTTATTCATATATTCACTGACAAATGTCAGCAGTCACCACCTTTTTAAAAATTTCCCTTAAAAACTATATGTCTTAATCTATTTATAGATATTATAAACAAACATAACTGCTTATCATTATAACATTTTTAAAGAACTTTGGTAACAATTTTATTGTGCATTTTTTATCCAATGACAAAATTTCTGTAATTCATTAAAAAAAATAGAAAGTGTACAAATGTACTCTTTCTATTTTAAGACGATAAATCCTCTTTTTTTCCTTTTATTTCTATCATTTAGTTTCTAAATGCCTCAACATAATATGTTTTGCCATTATTTAAAATTATTTTCCAAGATGGTGATGTTGTTCCTGATTCCACAGTATCCCATGTTGTTAAATCAATATCCATAGGATTGAAATAATAGCCTATTTCCATTTCTGTTACAACTATATTATTTTCCTCATTGTCATTTATTATATCATTCATTTTTCTTAACAAGGCTTCTGTTGCCGTGATAATCTTTCTTTTTTCCTTATAAACTTTTTGAAATTCTAATAACATCACTTCTATACAAACAACTTCCTCCTGTCTTATATAAACATTAACATAACTTTCCCCTAAGAATCTATCCTTATAAGTTTGATTATATATTAGTTTATATACAGGTGCCCCATTAAATTCTTCAGCCCTACCAAAATATATTTGCTGAAGTTTTAAATCTTCTTGCATTAAATGATGGTCTGTTAAAAACTGATTACTTATTTTTATGGCTTCTTTTTCATCAATGGGGTAATTAAGAATGTTTTTTTCCCCTTGGTCTGTAAAATTTCTATAAATAAATTTCTTATTGCTTATTATTTCAATTCTTTTTTTACCCAAACCATAATTATTTTTACCTAGGTCGATATAATTGTCACCTAGGAATTCGCTAATCAACTCTTTGGGATCAAACACTTTATACTTTACCATCAATTCTGGTAAGGATATTATTTCCCTGGGTATCTCCATATCTAATTCCAAGCCCGAATCTGTCAAATAATTTACTGCGTTTTTTATATATGCATCACTGACGAATTGAAGGTCTGCCCTATCATATGTATTTCTCCCCATAGTAAAAACAAGAAAAATATTTGTTATAATAAAAGCAACAATCAAAAGATTTTTTGCTTTTGACCAATCCATAGTTTTTTCACCGCCCGCTAATTGAGAATCTTACTATATAATAATTTGCTATCATAACAATTAAAATAATATACCCTTTTGTTAATCTTTATTTTCCATGCCGGTATTAGGAGCTGCCTTCTTGTTTCATCTATCATATCGTAGTAAACCAATTCTAGCTTGGAAATATCCTTTTCAATATAATT
>CAZUTD010000237.1:0-2800 GCA_964623185.1 uncultured Clostridiaceae bacterium | reverse complement strand
GAATGTATTACAGGACAATAGTATAAAAGCGGAATATGGGGATACAAGTAATACAATCCTAGTGCAGAAAAAAGATTATCAAAGAGCACAAGTTGTGGTCGCAACCCAGGGGTTACCACAAGCACGCTTTTCCTATGAGGATTTTTTTTCGGGGAATAGTTTTATGAAAACAAGTGAGGAAAAATCGCAGGAATATAATGTGGCCCGGGGCAATGAATTAGCACGTATAATTGAGGAAATACCCGGTGTAGATAAGGCATGGGTTACCTTGTCCATACCTGAGACAACTGGCTTTGTACAAAACAACAGGGCAATGAGTGCAAAGGCATCCGTGTTCTTAAATCTAAAACGGAATGATATATTGGACAACAATAGTGTAAAGGGAATAGCACTTTTGGTATCAAATGCTGTACCAGAACTAGAACCCGAAAATGTATCAATACATGGTTCTGATGGGAGGGTTTTAAATTCATCCACCTTTAATGAACATAGTTCAGATGAATTCCGACCTAATGAACAACTGGCGCTGCAACAAACAATAAAACAGGATTTGGAAAATAGTATTATTGATTTTTTATCGACAGTCTATGGCTATGGTAATGTAGTGGTTATGGCAAATGTTAAGTTGGATTTTGACAGTGAGGTTACTGAAATACAGGAGTTTGCACCTCCTATAGAGGGTGAAACTGAAGGAATTGTACGAAGTATGCAAAACCTTCAGCAAAAAGTTGTTAATAAGGCTTCGGGAGGAGTGCCCGGAACTGATACTAATTCTGAAGAGGTACCCCTATATGTTGAGGGTGAAGAAGAAGAATCATTGTATCAAGAGGCTAGCGAAACAATTAATTATGAAATTGATGAGTTAAGAAGAAAAATTGTTAAAGCTAGGGGACAGGTACAGGACATAACGGTAGCAGTATATATAAATACTACAGCTATTACCGGTGGAGTCTTAGATGATGATGAAAAAAAAGAATTGGAAAGTATGATTTCTACAGCAGCCGGACTTGATACTAGGGTTGTAAAGGTTGCTGCCCAGGAATTTAATAATACATTAGAAAATGAATTAAGACTTGCTATGAGTGAAGATATAAGGGGTATAACAGCTATACCCAAATGGCTATATGGAATATTAGCCGTAATTTTATTGGGGATTATAAGTTTTGTATTTGTTAAAGTAAGACAAAGAAGGATTGCTGAATCAATTGATGAGGCTCCAATTACTATCACAGAAGAAATAGAAGAAATAGAGCTTGAATTGGCAGGTTCACAAGTAAAACAACAATTAGAAAAATTAGTCACGAAAAAGCCCGATGCTGTTGCACAATTACTTAAAAATTGGCTAAGTGAGGACTAGAGGTGAAATAAAAATGGTTAAAAGAACCCCAAGGGGGGATATGACAGGCCGTGGAAAAGCCGCCATATTATTAATTAGTTTGGGACCAGAGTATTCAGCACAAATTTTCAAGCACCTGAATGATGAGGAGATTGAAGAACTGACTTTAGAGATTGCTAACATGAGAAAAGTTGCACCAGAAGAAAAAGAAAAAATCATGGAAGAGTTTTATCAAATCTGCATTGCCCAAGAATATATTTCTGAGGGTGGGATTAATTATGCTAAGGAAGTCCTAGAAAAGGCTTTGGGCTCCCAAAAAGCAATGGATATAATTAATAAATTAACTGCTTCATTGCAGGTAAAGCCATTTGATTTTGCACGAAAAGCTGATCCCGGTCAGTTGCTAAACTTTATTCAAAACGAGCACCCTCAAACCATTGCTCTGATTTTATCTTACCTACCGGTAGGCCAATCTGCACAAATTATGTCGGCTCTTCCGCAAGCCAAGCAAACGGAAGTTGCCCAAAGAATTGCAATTATGGACAGGACATCACCAGATATTATAAAAGAAGTAGAAATGGTTCTAGAACGCAAACTTTCTGCATTGGTTAGCCAGGATTATACAACAGCCGGAGGAATCCAATCAATTGTTGATATTCTTAACTCTGTGGACAGAGGAACTGAAAAGAATATTATAGATACTTTGGAAATCCAAGATGCTGAACTGGCAGAGGAAATAAGAAAGAGAATGTTTGTATTTGAGGATATTATTAATCTTGATAGTACGTCCATTCAAAGATTTATCAGAGAAATTGATAATAATGATCTTGCAATAGCGTTGAAAGGGGCAACTGAAGAGGTTGCAAGCGTTATTTACGCCAATATGTCTAAGCGTATGGGTGAAATGATTAAAGAGGATATGGAATTTATGGGTCCAGTTCGATTGAGAGATGTGGAAGAGGCACAACAGAAAATTGTAAATGTTATAAGAAAGCTTGAGGAAACTGGAGATATTATTATTTCCCGTGGCGGAGGGGATGAAATTATTGTATAAGATATACAAATCCAGACATATTACATTGGGTGACGAAAAAAAAATACAATTTAAAAGTGAAGATATCATAAAAACACATTACGATGATCCCCTTGATTCTGAGGAAACAATCGAAAACATTGCAAATATAAAGGAAACGGCATTAGAGGAGTCTAAGCAAATGTTGGAGGAGGCAGGGAAGCAGAAAAAAAATATTCTGGAGGATGCAAAACAAGAAGCTGTCTTAATAATAGATCAAGCATATGAAGATAGCAAAACCATATTAGAAAATGCTAAAAATAAAGGCTATAATGAGGGGCTACGCTTGGGTGAGCAAAAGGGGTACAAGAATTACCAAGATAGGATTGAAGAAGCTAGCCAGATTAAGAAGGAAACCCTAGCAAAAAGAAAAATTATGGTTAAGGAATTAG
>CAZUTD010000236.1:0-2816 GCA_964623185.1 uncultured Clostridiaceae bacterium | reverse complement strand
CTTAAGTTTTTATCCAATCCCTATGTGAAAGTCTCTAAGAGGACCTTTTTTGATAGATAGAATTAAATATCTTCTGTCTTATGGGTGGTGGATTAATTATACTAAAGTCTGGGTATAAAAATATAAGGTAGTTATTTTTTTTGGAGGAATAGCTTTAAATTTTGTAGAATATATTCTTTAAGATAAGGAGGAGGGATGAAAATGAAAAAAAGAAAATTGATGATGATTCCGGGACCCACTCCTGTAGCAAGATCTATACAGGATCAAATGGGTAGGGAAACTGTAGCATTTGGGGATCCGAATTTTGTAAAGGATTACAAGGAACTTATTGATGACTTAAAGGAACTTTGGGCTACCAAGGGACAGGTTTTTGTGCTGGCGGGAACCGGTACTATGGCCATGGAGATGGCAATTTCAAATATTACAAAAGCGGGTGACAATATATTAATTGTTTCACATGGTTTTTTTGGGGATCGTTTTGTGGATTTATGTGAAAGAAAAGGCCTAAATGTGGATGTTCTTTCTTGTGAATGGGGAGAAATTGTGGACCTAGATAAAATTGAAAAACAGCTAAAGGCAAAGAACTACCAAGTTATAACTGTAACCCATGTGGACACAGCCACAGGGGTATGTGCCCCAATAGCTGAAATAGGCGAACTTTTACAAAAGTTTAAAGACACCTTGTTTGTGGTTGATGGGGTATGTGCTTCGGGAGCAGAAGCTGAATATATAGATGAAATGGGCATTGATGTTTTGTTAACAGGCTCGCAAAAGGCTTTTGGGGTTGCTCCTGGCATAGGCATAGTATGGGCAGGTCAAAGAGCATTAAAAAGAAGGGAAGAACTCGGCACAATTCCCGAATTTTATGTAGATTTTAATAAATGGTTACCGGTTATGGAGGATCCAGGAAAATATTTTGCAACTCCCGCGGTAAATATGATATGGGCAATGAAGGAATCTGTAAGGATTATGAAGGAAGAAGGCATGGAAAATAGGTATATCCGCCATAGGAAGGTGGCTAAAGCCATGCAAAAATCTCTGGAAGCCTTAGGGTTTGAAATATTGGCCAAAGAACCTTATAGGGCAGTAAGCTTATCCAATTTAATTTACCCGGAGGGTATAGAAGATGTAGAATTTAGAAATATACTGGCCCAAGAAGGGCTTGTAGTCGCTGGAGGTCTAGGACCCTATGCAGGGAAAATGTTTAGATTGGGTCATATGGGAAATATCGACATCCATGATTTGGTGTCTGTCATAGCAGCCATAGAGAGGGCCTTATACAGGAGCGGGTTTGAGGTTGAACTAGGCAGGGGTGTCGGCATACTAATGAGGGAATTACTTGATTAACTGGCCGTAATTTTTAAGTTTTCATAAATCAAAGGATTGTTCTAATGGTAAACGGGGGTGTTGGTATGCTAAATCAATGCCCCTTATTTTTTTCTTTTTATTTTCTCCTGGTGGCAGGCCCTATTTTGTCCAAGCTTCTTGAAAGAATTGCTTATAGTCCTTGTTTAAAGTTGATTGATAAGGGAAAACCTATCAAAAAAGAGTGAATCAGGAAGGTGAATTTCTTGGACAAGAAAAGGCATATTTTTGTTTTGTTTTTAATATTGTTTTTAGGAAGTATAATTAGCTGCAGAAAAAATATCCAGCTCAAAATTATCCCGAGACCAGGTGTAGATGAAAATATTTTGGAACCTATAGAGGGAATAAAAGGTTTTTCTACAATTAATGGCTATAAGGTACAGGAGGGAAAATTTTATTTTACAGGAATAAAGGATAATCAATGGAATCTTTATAGTATTGACTTAGAGACTAAGGCTATAAAGGTTATTCATCAGGAAGTTGAAAACCATGATTTGTATATTGCCTTAGGGGAAAGGGCAGCAGTATATATTGACATGGAGGGTCGGTTTTCTTATAGAAAGGATAATAGGGAAAGGAAAATAGACCAAGGAGTAACGGGTCTTCACCGACCTAATTTATTAATATCGCCCGATCAGAAGGCAGTCTTATATACTAAGGGGACTGATAAAAGGGCAGATTTATATCTTTATTTATTTGGGGCCAAAAAACCCTTGTTAATTAAGGAAAATATTACTGAGAGTGCTTTTAACACCTTCTCCTTTACGACCCAATGGAGCCATAAAGGTGATTACTTTATTTATAACAATGAGGAAATTTATAATATAATGGGTCAATTAAAAACCACAATAAATGCGACTGCTGCCGTGTGGTCACCGGAGGGTGACTATATTGCATATATAAAAAAACCTGTAGATCTACAAAAAAATAAAATTATTATTGGGGATTGGGAGACCTATATAGGTGAGGAATTTATAATACTATGCTTGCTAGACATGAAGGAAAGTCTTGTTTACAAAAGCTCATTAGGCTTAATAGACCCCATAGACAATATACAATGGGGTAAAAATGCAAAACAGGTAGGAATCTCTGTTGGTAAAATCAATAAATCAACCGATAATGAATTAGAGGGGCTTGATTATAATAAGATATTTGTCTATAATTTGATAAAGGAAAAAGGGATAGAGCTAGAGGATGTACCCTATAATTACTATGAAATTTTTCTGGATAATTATTTATATGGGAACCATTTAGGTAAAAAAAGTATTATGGAAATCATCCCCATTGAAAAAGGAGTTAGGAAAGTGTATAAGTCGCCTGTATTATTAAACAGCAAAAATCTTTTTGTTATAGCCCATAAAGACAAGGGGTATTTTGTAGATGGAAAGAGCTTGATGGAAATCTCAAAAGGGGGCAGGGAAAGACAAGTTATTGAATTAGCTTGGGAAGTA
>CAZUTD010000235.1:1238-2844 GCA_964623185.1 uncultured Clostridiaceae bacterium | reverse complement strand
CGAAGGCGTCGACTATGTTTGCATCTTCCAGTATTCCACCTGTGTAGACCATACCCAGTATACATAAGACTATTAGCATAAGTACAGGTATAATAAGGTCAACAACCTTTCCCTTTCCTACATGTGTTTCAACATCCTGCCCTTCAAAAGGTCGATCAGATGTAGTATAGACATCGCCTAACAAGAGTGCATTTTTCTCATGTTTTCTCATCGGTCCGTATTCGATACCCATTAAGGTTATGATGATAATCATTGCAATAGATAGAAGTGAGTACAGATTATACGGTATTGCACGAATAAACAGATCAAGACCATCATAGCCTTCTACCACACCGGTAACAGCAGCAGCCCAGGAAGATATGGGAGCAATCATGCAAATGGGTGCGGCGGTAGAGTCAACAATGTAGGCCAGTTTGGCACGGGATATCCTGTGCTTGTCGGTAATAGGTCTCATTACATTACCAACAGTTAAGCAGTTAAAATAGTCATCCACGAAGATCAGGACCCCAAGTCCAAAGGTAGAGAGCATAGCTCCCCTCCTGGTGTCGATTTTTTGACTTGCCCATTTTCCATAGGCTGCGGACCCACCCGCACTATTCATAAGGGATACGATAGCCCCTAAAATCACAAGAAAAATGAGTATACCAACATTCCAGCTGTCAGCTAAAGAAGTTATAAAACCTTCTTCGAGTATAGCATGATAACCTGTTAGCAAATTGAAGTTGGAATAAAGTAAAGCACCGCTTAGAATACCTATAAAGAGGGAACTATATACCTCCTTGGTAATAAGGGCTAAGGCAATAGCAATAAGTGGTGGAAGAAGAGACCAAAATGTCCCATATACATTGCTCTGGTGGACTTCTTCTAAGCCATCTGCAAAAGCAGGAAATGCAAATGCCATTATTATTACCATTGTGATAAGCAATAGGGTGAACAACCTTTTACAATTCATAATTAATCCTCCTAAAATAATAGTATTTCAATAAAAAAACATGAGATATAGAGATACCCCATGTTTAAAAAACACGATAGCACTCCACTTATAAAAGTGACAGTCTGCTACATATTTTGCAGCAGCCCAGCAAAGGTTCCCCCTGGCAGGAGACCGATACTTCGGCAATCTATCTTTTCATCAATTACTGTGCCAAGTCATATATAACTGATTACTTGTATAGACCGCGCCTCTATCCAACAATATTCTTAAAATTTAAAAAAGTCTTAAATCCAGTATAGTACAATGAAAATAAAAGTCAATATCAAAATTTGCGTATCTTATTGGACAAATCATGTATTTTGTTGAAATTTTATTTTGAAAGAGGGAATAGTATGTAATAATAAGCTTTTATGACTGAATAAAGATATCCTTAAATTAGGTGGATAAATTATGGTAATTTACTTGGGTTTTTGATTAAATTAGAAAAATATTGATAGCTATTGACAATGGAAATATAAGAGGTATAATACTCTAGAGAATATAGTTGAAATGGGGAATGGGGTTGGCAAAGTTAAAAGATAATAAATTGAAATTATACGGATTTAATAATTTAACTAAGTCATTAAGTTTTAATATTTATGACATTTGCTATACCAAAACAAAAGAAGATCG
>CAZUTD010000235.1:0-1228 GCA_964623185.1 uncultured Clostridiaceae bacterium | reverse complement strand
ATACATTGAGTATATTGATGAACAATATAATTCTGAAAGACTAATGAACATTTTAAAAGAAGTAACTGCTGGGATAGGAGCAAGTGTGTTAAATATTGCTAAACAGGATTATGACCCCCAGGGAGCTAGCGTGACCCTATTAATATCCGAGGAAGAGGTGCCCGTATATGTATTAGACCCTTCTTGTAACAGGGGGCAACTTACCCCTCTTAGGGAAAATATAGTAGGGCATTTGGACAAGAGCCATGTAACAGTTCATACCTATCCAGAAAGTCATCCGGACAATAATATAAGTACCTTTAGGGTAGATATTGATGTATCTACTTGCGGTACCATATCCCCACTAAAAGCTTTGGATTATTTAATTAGCTGTTTTGACTCCGATATTATTACTATTGATTATAGGGTTAGGGGCTATACCAGAGATATCAGGGGAGAAAAATATTTTATTGACCACGAAATTAGCTCAATACAGGATTATATTGCTAAAGAAACTATTGATAAATATAGTTTAATAGATATGAATATTTATCAATCCAATATATTTCACACAAAAATGAAAATAAAAGATATTGATTTGGATAATTATTTGTTTGAAATAGACCAAAAAGACCTTTCCGATAAGGAAAAAATAGATATTTTCCAAAAATTGAATAAGGAAATGACAGAAATCTTTTATGGTATAAATATTTAATTGCCAGATAGTAAGAAACCAGTCAAATAATAAAAAATTGACTGGTTTTTTTGCATAGAAAAAGATATATTTATCTTATAGGGTAAAATTGGGGTGAAAGAAATGGAAAGGGTTAATAAGATTTTACAACATTCTCAATATAGACATAATCTTGATAAAATAGAAATGATGGAAATGGAAAGGGTTTATTGCCATCATAACTTACAACATTTTATTGATGTTGCTAGGGTTGGATATATTATAGCCTTGGAAAGAAATTTCAAACTGGCCAAGGAAATAATCTACGCTGCTGCCTTGTTACATGATATAGCTAGGTGGGAACAATATGAAAGTGGAGCAGACCATGCGGTGTCAAGTGCTAAATTTGCCTATAAAATATTGGAAGATTGCTGTTTTACCAAGGATGAAATAAAAATGATATTAGAAGCCATAAAAAAACATCGAACAGGGCAAAATTTAACAAGTGAATTAGATTATGTGCTTTATGAGGGTGACAAACAATCAAGATTGTGTGTGGATTGCCATAGTATAAAA
>CAZUTD010000234.1:0-2860 GCA_964623185.1 uncultured Clostridiaceae bacterium | reverse complement strand
GAGATGAATATATTGGAAAAAAGGTTGGATTTTAGAAGCGATACTGTTACTTTACCCACTGATAGGATGTTAGAAGAAATAAACAGGGCGGAACTTGGCGATGATGTATATGGGGATGATGTGAGTACAAACAAATTAGAAACATTGGCTTCAAAAATATTGGGCAAAGAGGATGGTTTGTTTGTACCAACGGGAACTATGGGTAATTTAATCGCAGTTATGACCCATACCAGACCCGGACAAGAAATTATTTTAGAACAAACATGTCATATCTACATATATGAAGTTGCTGGAATTGCTAGACTTGCAAATGTACAGGCAAAACTTATTAAAGGTAATGATGGGGTTATGGATCCAGTAGACATAAAAAACGCCATAAGAAAGGAAAACATTCATTTTCCGGAGACTGGCTTAATTGCCATGGAAAACACTCATAATGTTGCAGGCGGTATGGTGATACCTTTGAATAATATGGAGAAGATATCGGAGATAGCAAGGGAAAACAAAATACCAGTTCATTTGGACGGAGCCCGTATTTTCAATGCTGCCCACCATTTAAATGTTGATGTAAAAGAAATTGCTAAATATGCAGATTCAGTTATGTTTTGTTTTTCCAAGGGTCTAGGCGCTCCCGTGGGCAGTATGCTCGTGGGTGATTATAATTTTATTAGTCGTGCAAGAAAATATAGAAAAATGTTGGGTGGTGGAATGCGGCAAGTTGGAATTATTAGTTCTGCGGCTATAGTTGCATTGGAAGAGATGGTAGAAAGGTTGCCATATGATCATGAGAATGCCAAACTTTTGGGAGAATTGTTAAATCAAAATGGCAAAATAATTGTTGAGACCCAAAAAATCCATACTAATATAATAAATGTGGATTTTTCAAATTCGGGAATTAACGCTTCCAAATTGCTATTAGAATTTAAAAAGAATGGTCTTTTAGTTACAGCCAGTAATGAGCATATTATTAGATTTGCAACCCACAAAGATATTTCTAGGCAAGATGTTATTGATGCCGCAAATATTGTTAATAAAATTATAAAATAGGATTGATAAAAGATGGATATGTTTGATATTGTAAGGGAAAAAACACTTAAAAACTTAGCACCTTTGGCAGATAGAATGAGACCACAAATAATAAAAGATGTGCTAGGACAAAATCATATATTGGGTGATGAAAAATTTTTAAATAGGTGTATAAAATCAGGTAGACTTTCATCGATAATATTATTTGGCCCACCAGGTACTGGAAAAACAACAATAGCAAAAATAATTGCAAGGGAAATTGATGCAAACTTATTTCAATTAAATGCCGTTGACTCTGGAATTAAGGAAATTAGGGAGGTAATAGCTGAGGCTAAGGAATTATTGGGTATGTATGGCAAAAAGTCTATTTTATTCATAGATGAAATACATAGGTTTTCAAAAAACCAACAAGATGCCCTGCTGCCTTATGTTGAAAGGGGTATTGTGACCTTAATAGGAGCAACAACTGAAAACCCATATTTTCAGATTAATAATGCCCTGCTTTCAAGAGTAACAGTGCTAGAGCTAAAAGAATTGACAAACAGCGATATAGTATTAATTTTAAAAAAAGCGTTGGATGACAAGGAGTTTGGTTTGGGTAAATATATTACTGAGATTGAACAAAATGCAATGGAACATCTAGCTGAAATTTCATCAGGGGATGTAAGAAGGGCATTAAATGCTTTAGAAACTGCTGTCCTTAGCACTAATCCTAATTCAAATGGGGTAATACATATTGACATGAAGATAGCAGAAGAATCAATTCAAAAAAGGGCGGTGCGATATGATCGAGATGGCGATCAGCATTATGATGTTATTTCAGCTTTTATTAAATCAATTAGGGGTAGTGATCCTGATGCAGCCCTGCATTACTTAGCAAAAATGATTTATGCTGGTGAAGATATCGAGTTTATTTCAAGGCGTCTAATAATTTTAGCTTCTGAAGATATAGGAAATGCTGACCCTCATGCATTACAGGTTGCTGTATCTGCCCATGAGGCTATAAAAATTATTGGAATGCCTGAAGCCAGAATTACCCTGGCACAGGCTACTATTTATCTAGCAACTGCACCCAAAAGCAATGCATCATATATTGCAATCGATAAGGCCTTGCAGGATATTAAGAGGGTTAAGACTAGTGTACCAAAAAAACTTAGGGACAGTCATTATAACAATGCTAAGGTTCTTGGTAATGGAATTGGTTATTTATACCCCCATGATTACAAAAATAATTATGTAAGACAACAATATTTACCAAGGGAAATAGTGGGAAGTAAATATTATTTACCAACCGGAAATGGTTATGAGAAAATTATAAAGCATCGTATGCACACATGGGAAAATACTGTTGGAGATTAATCTGACAGTGTTTTTCAATTGCGGAATAGGCCTTGTAACAATATTAATTGGCCTTTCATATATCTAATATATATAGGATAATATTTAGGGGGTGAAATCATGATTGAAAAGCATATAGAAGATAAGTATTATATTGCAGTTTTTGCCTCGAAAAATCATGCTATTCACTTATTACAACATGTAAACACCATAGATCGTCATAGGTATGAATTAATATCAACACCATGTAAAATAAAATCCGGTTGTAGCTATTCGATTAAATCTAACACATTAGAAGATTGTAGTTTCTTAGCCCAGGAAGCTAAGAAACTCGATAAAACAATTTTGAATATATATGAAGCTGAAAAAATAAATAAATACCGTGTTCTAAAAAAAGTAAAAATTGAATAAGAACGGTTACAGCTTTATCTTTATAACAAATATGTTAATATCGTTTTAAGTTTTATTATGAAAAAAAACCCTTTTTAAAAAGGGT
>CAZUTD010000233.1:2236-2862 GCA_964623185.1 uncultured Clostridiaceae bacterium | reverse complement strand
TCTTTACATCCGTTCCGAAAAAAACTCCCCCTTCTTTAACATTGGGGCAGGAAATATTTAATTCGATTATATCCACATCCTCAGATGACAACCTCTCCACAATGGAACAATACTCTTCTACTGTTCTACCAGATACATTCACTATTATTTTAGTATCATAGGCCCTTATAAAAGGTATTTCGCTCCTTATAAACTCCTCTACACCTGGATTTTGCAGACCAACGGCATTTAATATCCCTCCGTATGTTTCTACTATTCTTGGGGTTGGATTTCCCTTGCAGGGCTTTTCAGTAACAGCATTAACCGCTATAGCACCTAGTCTGTTTAGGTCTACATATTCGCAATACTCCTTGCCGCTGCCAAAGGTTCCGGAAGCCGTTGTAACAGGGTTTTTAAATTCTACCCCAGCAATATTCACCTTCATGTTTAATTTTTTCATTCCCAAACCACCTCATCCCTTGAAAAAACTGGCCCATCCTTACAAACTCTTTTATGTTCCCAATTGCCATCATTCTTTTCAGAAATTTTGCAGGTACATACTATACAGGCACCTATACCACAAGCCATATGTTCCTCCAAGGATACTTGTCCATCAATATCTTTTTCCCTGGCCCATTGTACTACTG
>CAZUTD010000233.1:0-2226 GCA_964623185.1 uncultured Clostridiaceae bacterium | reverse complement strand
CCCATCAGGTTTATGTCTTTCTATTAAATCCATAACATTACCCTTGAATCCCCTGCAACCATCTTCCGTGGCCACATATACCTCGGGAACAAATTTTTGGAAATCCCCCACCAAAAAAGGCTCACTTCTAAATCCTAAATAGGCCACAGTATCTCCTCTTAGGGTCTTTGCCAATTCTAGTAATGGAGGCACTCCAAGCCCGCCACCAATAATAATATTTTTTTTGTTACCCTTTTCTAATGAAAATCCATTACCCAAGGGGCCCAAAACCTTTATTTCATCTCCAGTTTTCATCATGGAAAGTTTTTGTGTGCCCTTGCCCACCACTGCGTAAACAAGCTTTATAGCTTCCTCTTTTAAAAGAACCTCACAAATACTTATTGGCCTTGGCATCAGGTATAAACTATCTTGGAAATATATATTTACAAATTTCCCGGGAAATCCTCCCCTTGCGAGTTCCTTCGACATTAAAATCATTTCGTAAATCCCTGGGCTGATCTCATAATTTTGAAGAATTTTCGTTTTAATTAATCCCTTCATATCCCTTCACCCCTCATTATTGTCTTTAAAGTATTTTTTGCAAGTCCTCCCTCATATCCAGAGCTGCTGTCCTGGCTGCCAAATAAAATTCCTCTTCCTTGTAGGAGGATTTGTAGGCAGGATTTTTATATGCGGCAATAATACCCCTGGAAGAGTTGACAATTGCCCCTAAACCATCCTTGTTAAAGTATCCCTTTAAATCCTTTGCCTTTGCCCCTTGGGCCCCATAACCAGGTACCAAAAAGTATGTTTTGGGCATGATAGCACGAAGTTTTTTTGCCTGGTCAGGATGGGTTGCCCCTACTACTGCCCCAATTGAGCTGTAGCCATTTTCCCCTAACAGTTTTTCGCCCCAGACTTCTACCATTTCCCCGATTTTCTCATATAGCTTCTGGCCCCCTATGTCTAGGTCCTGTATCTCACCACTATTTGGATTAGAGGTTTTGACCAGGATAAAGAGGCCCTTTCTGTATTTTTTACAATCCGCAAGATAAGGTTCAATTGAGTCGTAGCCTATATAAGGGCTTAGGGTTATAGCATCTACCCCATAAATATCATGCTTTTCTTCCCCTATCTCCACCTTGCCAATATGACCATCCGCATAGGCCTGGGCGGTTGAAGCAATATCTCCCCGTTTAATATCACCTATAATTAACAAGCCTTTTTCCTTTGCATACCTGATGGTTTCTATGTAGGATTTTATCCCCTCAGGTCCATACTGCTCATACATTGCTATTTGCGGCTTTACTGCCGGAACTATATCATATATCTCATCAATAATTTTTTTATTAAATCCCAAAAATGCCTTTGCCGCAGCCTTTGGACTATATCCATAAAGCCCATATGCCTCCTCCTTAATATAAGGGGGTATTAGGTCTAGTCTAGGATCCAAACCGACTACCGTCGGATTTTTTAAAATTTTTATTCTTTCTATTAACTTGTCTATCAAGTATATTCCCTCCTTGTAAATTTATATATTAATTCCTATATTAATTGTCCCTCTTCAACAACAACCCTGCCTCCTACAATAGTATACTTTACCTGTCCCCTCACCTGTTTCCCGTGAAAAGGGCTATTCTTACTTTTTGATGCAAAGCTATTAACATCAATTTCATAAGAACTCTTAGGGTCTATTATTGCAATATCTGCAACCTTTCCAATAGCTAGACTTCCCTTATCTATACCGATTAATTTAGCTGGATTACTGGACATCTTTTCTACCATTTGCATAGGGGAAATTACCCCTTTATCGACCAATTCCGTAATAACTAGGGGTAGGGCAGTTTCTAACCCTACAATGCCAAAAGGAGCTTCTTCATAGGAGGTGTTTTTCTCCGACTCGTGATGGGGTGCATGGTCCGTAGCTATCATACCAATTGTGCCATCCCTTAAAGCCTCTTTAATTTTTTCTACATCATGGTAGGTTCTCAGGGGGGGATTCATTTTTGTATTTGTATCCTGGCTTGTCACACATTCATCAGTTAAAATAAAATGATGGGGGCACACCTCAGCGGTAACCCTTATTCCCTTTGCCCTTGCATCCCTTATGATATCAACCGCTCCCGTGGTACTTACATGGCAAAGATGTAATTTAACATCATAGTTTTTTGCCAAATATATATCCCTTGCAGTAATAATATCTTCAGCATCTGGGCTTATCCCCTCCAGGCCTAGTTGCCTTGCCCT
>CAZUTD010000232.1:0-2882 GCA_964623185.1 uncultured Clostridiaceae bacterium | reverse complement strand
ACCGAAAATGAACAATATGCTAGAAAAATTGCAAGTCTATTGGATGAAAAAAATCAAACAAGGCAAGAATTAGAAAAGAAAATAGTTGAAGAGGCATTTAAATTAATTAATGATGACCCAAAATATCAAGAAGAGAAGGTTTTGGTAGTCCATAAAGAGGGTTGGCATGACGGTGTGATAGGTATAGTTGCTTCTAGAATACTAGAGAAATATTACAAGCCCACTTTTGTTCTTACAGGGGAAGATGGCATTGCCAAAGGTTCTGGAAGAAGTATTCCTGGATTTGATTTGTTCAACTCACTAAATGAATGTAGTGAGTTGCTGGAGAAGTTTGGGGGACATGAACAGGCTGCAGGATTATCATTAAAGAATGATAACATGACAAGATTTCGCAACAAAATAAATAATATTGCTGATGAAATACTCAGAAAAGATGATTTAATACCCAAACTAATTTGTGATGATGAATTATCATTGGAAGATATTGATGACAAGCTTATGCAAGAATTGAAATGCTTGGAACCATTTGGTCTGGGTAACCCCGGGCCCAAATTTTTAAGTGGCAAATTGGAACTAAAAAATTTTAAAACTGTAGGTTATCAAGAAAAGCATTTAAAAATGCATGTAGAAGAGTATGGTATAGTTCTTGATTGCATTGGGTTTAATTTGGGTGTTTTTTCAAATTATATAGCTAGAGGAGATACAATAGCATTAGTTTTTATACCAGAATATAATGTTTATAACTATGATAAAATAGTTCAATTAAATGTGAAGGATATAAAAGTCATTAATTCAAAAGATACAACAAAAATAAATTGTACTGGGGAATATTATGGAAATTTGCAATTCCATGAATACGAGTCTTGTTTTAAAATTTTTCAACTAAATAAAATTCCGATAAGGATAACCCAAAACAAAAGTAGGAGAGTTTTGGAAATTCTTCGGCAAGAAAAAAAAATATTAATTTTAGTAAATACAATTCAGGAAGTGAATCATTTAACAAGGTTATTAGAAGCTGAATTTAAAAACAAGAAGATAAAATTAAATTTCTTTTACCACGAAAGTCCTTGGTACTGTGATGAAGATGAAGTACATATAGTTATTAATCCTAATATTGATAAAATTCAGTATAAAATATATAATGGTATTGTTGTTTATGATATGTTCTTTTCAAGGGAGGATTATTATTATTTTTTTAAAAAAAATAATAATAAAAATACTACTGTGCTTTATAGTAGGGGTGATGAACAACATAATTTAAAAATTTTTAGAGATGTTGTGCCAACACGAAATAAATTAGTAGTCTTGTATAAACAATTGAAAAAATATAGTAATGTCAAGCCTATTTACTTTACTGACTTTTTAATTAAAATTAGGAATGATATAAAAATTGAGGTAAATGAAATTTTGCTAGCAAATGCTCTCAAAGTCTTTGAAGAAGGAAAATTAATTGAATACAAATTGGACAATCAAAAAATTAGCTATAAAATTTTAGATGTAGGCACAAGGATTGATATTACAATATTAAATTCATTTAGAGAATTGGATGATAGATTAAAGAATTTTATTGAATTCCTAAAAGAATGGGTAGATATATTAGAAGGAGGTTATTGGGATGGATTTATCAAGTAAAATAAGGGAAATAAAAGATTTTCCCCAAAAAGGGGTAAGTTTTAAAGATATTACAACTCTTCTAAAGGATAAATTGGCATTTTCTTATATGGTTGATGCCCTTTCGGAACAGTTGGAAAATTTAAATGTTGATATCGTGGTAGGACCTGAATCAAGAGGTTTTCTGGTGGGTGCACCAGTGGCTTACAAAACTGGGGTAGGATTTGTTCCTGTAAGAAAACTTGGCAAATTACCAGGAGAAACCATTTCATATCAATATGAACTGGAATATGGCACTGATGCATTAGAAATTCATAGGGACGCAATCCAACCAGGACAAAGAGTGGCGATTATTGATGATTTGTTAGCAACCGGCGGGACATTATTAGCTACAGCCAAGTTAATTGAGGAACTTGGTGGTGAAGTTGTATCTATAAATTTTTTAATAGAACTAAAATATCTAGGTGGTAGGAAAAAACTATCTAATTATAATGTGAATACTTTAATTAGTTACGAAGAATAGTTAATTTATATTTAAACCGATATTAAATAAATTTCAGTTATGGTATTATGTATAAAAACCCATTGATTAATTGGATTTTAACAATATGCAAATTAATATGAGCAATTTTTAAAATCATACTATATAAAATTAATGCTACTACAAGAGGGTGATTTTATGATGTTGGAAAATTTTATAGCAATGATTGAAGAATATAACCCTCAATGTGATGTTGAGCTAATTATTAGGGCTTATAATTTTGCTGAAAGTTCACATGCAGGACAGTATAGAAAATCGGGTGAAAGGTATTTTATTCATCCAGTTGAGGTGGCAAAAATACTTGTTGAACTGCAAATGGATAGTACAACCATTGCAGCAGGTCTACTCCATGATGTCATCGAAGACACAAACAATGATTATAATAAGGTTAAGGAAGAATTCGGAGAGGAAATTGCAGATCTTGTAGAAGGGGTTACCAAACTAACAAGATTATCTTTTGAATCGAAAGAACAAAGACAGGCTGAAAATTTAAGAAAAATGTTTATCGCTATGGCTAAGGATATTAGGGTGATTCTCATAAAACTAGCCGATAGGCTTCACAATATGAGAACACTAAAATACCAGACAGATGAAAAGAAAAAAGAGAAAGCTCTCGAAACTCTAGAAATTTTTGCACCCATAGCACATCGATTAGGAATATCCAGAATCAAATGGGAACTTGAAGATCTATGTCTGCGATATATGGACCCTGAAGGATATTATGATCTGG
>CAZUTD010000231.1:0-2892 GCA_964623185.1 uncultured Clostridiaceae bacterium | reverse complement strand
GGTTAAAATAGCTAAAGCTAACGACATACCTTTTCAAATGGAGGTCCTTGAATTTGGTGGCACAGATTCGGGTGCAATCCACCTAACAAAAACAGGAATACCCTCTGGAGTCCTATCTATTCCGTGCAGATATATACATAGTAATTGTGAAATGATTTATACCTCCGACTTAATTAATTCAATTAAATTAACCGAACATTTGTTGAAAGACAGAATCGAATTAGATTAATTATTGTGCTAGTAATAAAATAAATGTATTATTATGTCCTAAAATTTATACATTTATTATGTAATGACTGAATTTGTATGACGAAAATTTATCCGTTATGAAGGATAACCTTCTATAGATATTGAAGAAATCTATCGGGAGGTGAAAAGGTGGAAATAATTAATGAGGTGTATTCTATTAAAGAAATGTCGGAGATTATTGGCTATAAGCCACATGTTATACGGTACTATGAAAAGGAATTTCAATTGGATATTCCACGAAATGAGAACAATAGAAGATTTTTTACCTATAAGGAATTAGAGCAATTTCGTTATATTAAAACATTAAAAAGTAAAGGATTAACAAACAAACAGATAAAACAGATATTGAAATCTCCGGAAATCATAGTAGATGAGGATTACAATATTAATGCATTACAAGAAATGGCTGTTTCAGCCGTAGATTGTGAAAACTTAGTTCCCTTATCCGGTTATAGCAATGAAGATTTTTATAATATTCTCAAAGAGTTATTCGAGAACATCCAAAATATTGATTATAAGGGATATTTTGAAGATTTAAATTTTAAAATTGACGAATTGCAAAATCAAATTGTGAATCAGGAGAGGGATGTATTGGTTTGTGAGAATGTAAAGTTAAAAATGAATATGAAAGAAAAATCTTATGAAATAGCAGAATTAAAAGAGAAACTTAGAAGAGAAAAAAGCAAAAAAACTTCTATTTTTACCAGAGTGTTTGGTACTAAATAAAAAAGCTCAAATTTGAGCTTTTTTATTTGAATATAATTAATATAAATTAAAAGTAAATTATTAACAAATCATGTTTGCCTGATTAGCTAAATAAGCTTATTTGGATATTCTGTTAGTGCCTTTTCTAAAATCTTCATAGCAGATATTAAATCATTTTCATTTAACACATATGCAATCCTAGCCTCATCTTTTCCTAGTCCTGGGGTGGCATAAAAACTTTTAGCGGGTGCTATCATGACAGTTGAATTTTCAACTTCAAAATCTTTCAACATCCAAATAGCAAATTTTTCTGCATCATCAATGGGTAATTTAGCTACAACATAAAAGGCACCTGTAGGTTTTTCACATACTACACCCGGCATATTTTTCAAAGCATTATAGACAATATCTCTTCTTTTTCTATATTCCTGATTTGTTGTATCAAAATATTCAGCTGGAGTTTTATAAAGCTCAACTGAGCCAATTTGCTCCAAAATTGGAACACATAACCGTCCTTGACAAAGTTTTAATATTTGTTTAATTATTTTTTTATTTTTGGTTGCTATTGAACCAATCCTTGCACCACAACCACTATATTTTTTTGATACACTGTCTATAATTAGAGTTCTATCTTTAATATCATCAATATCCGCAAAGCTATTATATTCTAATCCGTCATAAACAAATTCTCTATACACTTCATCGCTAATAATAAACAGATTATATTCCCTGGCTAATTCTGCTAACATATTAATTTCTTCTTTTGTATAAACAACTCCAGTAGGGTTACCGGGATGTGATAATAGTATAGCCTTAGTTCTGGGTTTAATTAATTCCTCAATTGCTTTTTTGTTAGGTAGGTGAAATCCATCTTCGGCCTTGCAGGTGATTGGTGAAATGCTCACATTAACCATAGAACAAAATCCATGATAATTTGCATAAAATGGTTCGGGAATTAAAATTTCATCTCCAGCATCAGCTGTTGCTATTATAGAAAACAATAGGGCTTCAGAACCCCCATTGGTTATTAGTATTTCGTCTTCTTCATAAAAAATATCATATTTTTTATAATATTGAATAACTGAAGAAATTAATTCAGGTATTCCCTGTGAAGGCGAATAGGCCAGAACTTTTTGCTCAAAATTCCGAATAGACTCCATAAAAGATGATGGGGTTTCTATATCAGGCTGACCAATGTTTAAGTGATATACATGTTTGCCTTTTATTTTAGCTGTTTGTGCATAGGGAGCCAATTTTCTGATAGGGGATTCATGCATATCTGTTATTCGGGTAGAAAATTTCATTATATTTTACCTCCTATTATAAAATTAATATATACATACTATAATAGCACAGGTTATAAAAAATAAACAAGAAAAATATTTAGCAATCAAAAATTTATATGCACTACATTTTACTATAATAGTATGGATATCCTCTTTTATTAATTAAGACCTTTACACTTATAAGACCCAAAAACAACCCTGTAACCTTGAGTCTTCAGTAGAATCATTAGTATTACCCTCGAAGAGTCTATAGGTAATAGGAAGACCTGAATTATCCATTAAAAGGCTCATTTGCACAATAGGACTGGTCCTTGCTCCTTAGACACACACTTTTTCCTAAAATCATCAGCCTCCTTAATCTCAAAATAATAATTAGTAACGTCATAATAAATCTTAGAAGGATATCTACCAAATGAAGGTTATTAAATTAGGCAATAGGGATATAAAAATAAAAAGGGCAAAGTTTAAGATGGGTCAAGGATCTTATAAAAGATACAGCCACCAAGATAACGGAGGTAGCTGATTTGTTTTATATTAAGTTCAAACAATATCTCTATTCTAGAACTTAAAGGTTCAAAGTTTGTTCCTATAGATATAATCAATGCATTTGAATCCTTTAAAAAATAGTGCCGAGAGATGGAAAAGGATTAAA
>CAZUTD010000230.1:0-2902 GCA_964623185.1 uncultured Clostridiaceae bacterium | reverse complement strand
TTAATTTATAATATGGTAGATTGGCAACTTAAATCTGGTGCGTTGCCAATTTTCACTTAGTGTAAAATTATTGTAGGCAAAGAAACAAGAAATAAAAGAGAAGAATCAAAAAAGACTCTTCTCAAAAGCACGTTTTTCCTGTAAATTGTTAATTGACGAGAAAAACAAAGAAAGGAAGACGTGCTATGCTAAGTGTAACTGGAAAAGAAATAAATTTCAAGATAGTTGAAAGAAAATTTTATGAAATTGGTTGTGAAATAGCAAAAATTATGATGAAGGAATTTTTAGAAGGATTAGACGTGGATCTAGCACAAAATAGAGATAAGAAGGAATTAAGACATAAGGGAAAGAGAAAAAGAGCACTAAAAACCCTAATGGGCGAAGTTGAGATTGAAAGAAATTTATATCGAAGAGAAAATGATAAAGGACAAATAGAACATATTCATCTACTAGATCAAGAGTTAGGTTTTGAAACCATTGGGACAGTATCCCCAAATTTAGCTGAAAAGATTTTGGACCAAATTTGTGAGATGCCCTATCGGGAAGTATCTAATTCCGTATCAGAACTAACAAACCAAAGTATTAGTCATCAAGGGGTTTGGAATATTGTTCAACAGATTGGAGAAAAACAAAAAGAGAAAGAAGAAAAGCTAGTTGATGCCTATAAAACTAATAAACTTTCTGGCAGTAAAGAAGTAAAAGTATTATTTGAAGAAGCAGATGGAGTTTATTTAGCTATGCAAGGTAAAAGTCGAAGTAAAAGAAAAGGAAAAAAAGAGCTAAAGATAGGGATAGCCTATGAAGGGTGGAAACAGAGATACCCAGGTTCAAAAGAGTACAAAACTGTGGAAAAAATAGCTTATGCAGGCTATATTAGCACGGGAGAATTTAGCGATTTAAGAGATGCTTATGTTGCTGAAAAATACAATACAGATGAGATAAAGTATAGAATCTTAAACGGAGATGGAGCATCCTGGATAGAAAAGGGTCACGACTTTGAAAACAGTGTATTTCAATTAGATCCCTATCACATATCCCAAAGTGTTATTAGAGCTGTAAGAGATAAAAAAGCAAGGGTACATATTTTCAAGTGGTTGAAAAAAGGAGAATTTGAAAAGGTTTATACAAAGTTAGAAACATTAAAATATAACTGTGATGGATTGGTAAATGA
The DNA here is from genome assembly GCA_964623185.1 of uncultured Clostridiaceae bacterium. Classification (GTDB taxonomy): domain Bacteria; phylum Bacillota; class Clostridia; order Peptostreptococcales; family Natronincolaceae; genus CAYMGQ01. The sequence goes on along the minus strand of CAZUTD010000230.1, from coordinate 1,731 downwards.
AATTGAAAAACTAAGTAATTTGCAAAGATATTTAAAAGCCCATGAAAAAGGAATTATGAGCTACAAAACCCGTGAAGATCTTAAAATACCAGAACCTCCAGAAGGTTTAGAATACAGGAATTTAGGTACAATGGAGAGTAATGTAAATTCCTTTGCCAGCAGAATGAAAGGTAGAAAAAGCTGGAGCGAAAAAGGAGCTACAAATTTAGCAAAAATTATTGCATTAAAACTCAGTGGTTGTTTTAAAGACAAAATAGGAGGTCTCATATCAGCCAAACTTTCAGAAGAAATACAAGAAAGATTTGAAGAAGAGATAATCAATACAAGAGACTTTCTAAAGAAGCCTAAAAAGAGTAAAATCTACCCAACTCAAAGGGGTTTAATGCCTTTTGCAGGAAGTAGCAAAACTAACGGTAGAGAAGCTATACAAAACCTATTTAATTACAGAAACTTTACAGAATTGATTTATAGATAAAAAATAAAAAAGTAGTAGAAAGACAGTAGAATAAGTACAACCACGGCATGGTAAAATATGTAATATGGGGTGGAGACTAAATAAGAAACCTCAAAAACAAGGGTTGCAAAATCAAAACAGGAAAAATAAAAAAATTGCCCACAATTACTTGACACATACCAATTTTCAATATTTTTTGCATTTGTATTATTTTTACGGTAAGATATATTTGGCGGATTGTTGGACAATAGGGGGAATTCAGATGAAAAATGAATCCTTTTTAAAGAATAATATTTTTAGCGCTTTTCTATATAATTTGGGCCTTGTTATTAAAATTTGTACTATCCATATCGTAATGGGAATAAGCAATAATTATTTTTTTATTAGTTTGAGTAATATCACTACTATCATAGTCTTATATTGCTTAGTCTGCCTTTACTCAAAACAAGAAAGGGAAAAAATATATTTAATAACCAATGCTATATTATCGACGGTATTATTTATTGATATTATATATTTTAATCACTTTTTCACCTTGCCACCCATCCATAGCATTTATCAGCTAAGACAGATTGGAACGGTATCAAACAGTGTTTTTTCATTAATTAGACTGGCTTATTTTTTGTTTTTTCTGGATTTACTACTCCTGTTTGTATATCATAAAAGGAAGAAAAAATTATCCCCGGACATTAAAAGATGGGAAAAAAGATTTATTGTTATTATCTTAATTTTTTCAATTGCCTTTACATCTCTCTTGAACTATAAAATTAACATTGATACGGATGGGAATTATACCCCTTACAACTTAGGGGTAATAAATTACCACATATATGATATATTAGGCTTCTTTGCAAAAAAGTCTTTAGATATTGATGAAGTAGGGGCTTTTATAGATATTATAGGTCATAAAAATTCTAAGATAAAAAGCTTCGGTTTAACCCAGGGTAAGAATGTAATTGTTATTCAAGCCGAATCCGTACAAAATTTTGTAATTGATAAAACAATAGAGGGGCAAAGCATTACTCCTGTATTAAATAATTTAATCAGGAATGATAGTATATATTTTAGTAATTACTATGAACAGGTGGGTTGGGGTAACACTTCAGATGCAGAATTCATATCCCATAACAGCTTTTATCCCTCCACTAAAACTTTTAGCTACAAAGCTTTTGAGGAAAATGATTTTTTTACCCTGCCTTCAATGTTAAAAGACATAGGGTACACTACCATTGCTTTTCATGGCAATGAAGGGACATTTTGGAATAGAGAGGCCATAT
>CAZUTD010000229.1:0-2921 GCA_964623185.1 uncultured Clostridiaceae bacterium | reverse complement strand
CCCTGAAGAATGAATACTATTCATTTTTTACATCTTAAGTATAACCCTTTTTAAAGAATTTTGCAAACTTAATATTTGAAAAATTATTTTAGGTCTTTCATGGATAGGGAAATCCTACCCCTAGCTACATCCAAACCAATAATTTTCACCTCTACCTCATCCCCTACTGAAACCACATCCATGGGGTTTTTTATATATTTATCACTCAATTGAGAAATATGTACTAGGCCATCCTGTTTTACCCCTATATCAACAAAAGCGCCAAAATCCACAACATTTCTGACAGTCCCTGTCATTACCATGTCAAGTTTTAAATCCTCCATTTCTAGGACATCGCTCCTAAAAATAGGTTTAGGCATCTCTTCCCTGGGGTCTCTTCCCGGCTTTTTTACTTCCTGTATAATATCCCTTAGGGTTGGGAGCCCTATTTCTAATTCTTCAGATAGGTCTTTTAGCTTGACTTTAAAGTCTTTGGATCCTTCCCCACCATAATTCAAAATCCTGTCCTCAATATTGATAAGTTCACCCGCCCGGATATCATCCTCCTTATAACCCAGCTTTTCAATGAGCTTCATAGTTATTTCATAGGATTCAGGATGGACGGCAGTATTATCAAGGGCATGGTCACCCTGGGCTATTCTTAAAAAACCTGCACATTGCTCAAATGCCTTGGGGCCTAATCTTTTAACTTCTTTCAACTGCTTCCTGTTAGTAAACCTCCCCTTTTCCTCCCGATATTGAACCACATTTCTGGCAACCGCAAAGGAAATTCCGGATACATACTGGAGTAGTGAGGGTGTAGCAATGTTCAAATCAACCCCGACTGTATTTACACAGTCTTCGACTACATTTTTCAGTGTTTCGTCCAGTTTACCCTGGTTTAAATCATGTTGGTATTGGCCCACACCAATACTTTTGGGATCAATTTTTACCAGTTCGGCCAGGGGGTCCTGTAATCTTCTACCAATAGATATTGCCCCCCTAATGGATACATTTATATTTGGGTATTCCTCCGTCGCCAATTTGGATGCAGAATACACCGAGGCCCCTGCTTCACTAACAATTGTATAGTATACCTTCCTAGTAATTTCCTTTAAAAGATCCGCCACAAGAAATTCCGTTTCTCTTGAGGCTGTCCCATTTCCTATGGGTATTATATCTATATTATATTTTTCTATAAGCTGTTTTAGGACTGCTTTAGCTTCCTCTACCTTGTTCTGGGGTGCATGGGGATAAATAGTAGCGTAATCTAACAGTTTCCCTGTTTCATCTAAGACAGCAAGCTTACACCCTGTCCTATAACTAGGGTCAATTGCTAGTACTCTGGCATTCTTAACAGGTGGGGCTAAGAGCAATGGTTTGGTATTCCTACCGAAGACCTTTATGGCCTCCTCCTCTGCCTGTTCTGTCAATATATTCCTAATCTCCCTTTCTATCGAAGGAGCAATCAAACGTTTATAACTGTCATCTATGGCCTCCTCTAGCAAGGCCGCTGTTATAGGCCTATCATTTATAATTATCTTTTCTTTTAGATAGTCATTTATTTGTTCATCAGGGCTTACTAGCTTTACCCTTAATTTCTTCTCCTTCTCCCCCCTATTAATAGCCAAAATCCTATGGTTAGCTATCCTGTTTACGGGTTCCTTATAGTCATAATACATGTCATAAACTGTTTCCTCTTCTAAATCAATTCCCTCCGTTTGAATTATCCCCTGTTTCAAATTCATATTTCTAATATCTTCCCTAAATTCCGCATTATCAGATATAATTTCTGCAATAATATCCTTAGCCCCATCAATAGCATCCTCAATGCTCATAACCTCTAATTCCTCGTTTATAAAGGGCTCAGCTATATGATTTATGTTTTCTTCAATTATTTCTTGCTCCAAAATAATTTCAGCCAGGGGCTCAAGTCCTTTTTCCTTTGCAATGGTTGCCCTTGTCCTCCTTTTGGGCCTATAGGGCCTATATAAATCCTCAAGTCTCTGCAGAAGATCAGCAGCAAGAATTTCCTTTTTTAATTGATCGGTTAATTTATCCTGTTCTTCAATTAACCTAATTATTTCTTCCTTTCTTCCATGCAGGTTTCTTAAATAAACAAGTCTTTCGTAAAAATCTCTTAATAATTCATCGCTTAGTTCTCCGGTCATTTCCTTACGATAACGAGCAATAAAGGGAATTGTATTTCCCTCATCTATTAATTCTATGGTATTGTCAATCTGTGATTGTCTTAAATTAAATTCTTTCATTAATTGATCTTTTATTTTCATCTCAAACCTCCTGTATATCATTAGATCCTATAAGATCCTTGGGCTCCGCCTCAGGATGACGCTGTTATTCTGGAATTATATACCAAGACCGAACACAAAGAACATAATTATTATAACACAAAATAAAAATTCTCATAAAAAATACTTCCAAGTAGATAATCTAATTTTAATTAGACTGTCTACTTTGGAAGTATTCTATTGTTTTAAAATATATCTATCCCTTTTTCCATTTACTATCATTATTAACTACATAGTCATTGAGTTGTCCCTTGCCATAGGTAATACCAGCCACTATTTGTGGACCTTGAGGTGTATTTTCTAAATCTCCGCCACCTTCCTTGGCACCTAACTCCTTCCAACCTTCATATACAGGTGTTATGACCTTTATAGCTAATTCTAATTTTTCTCCATCTTTATCTATACTAGCATCTGTTATTAATTCATTAATATAGAAATAGAGACTTCTCAAATTATTAGCAATTTCTGTATCACCTTCTAGAGTAGATAGTAATTCTGCTAATATCTCCCTAGATTTTTCTATGGATTTAATAGCATCTTTGTTTGTTAAAAATTTCTTGCTCCCGATAATAATAGCGACATCATACTCTGTTTTTTTCTTTTCAGAATCGGCAAAAATTAAAAGCTGTCGCA
>CAZUTD010000228.1:1293-2923 GCA_964623185.1 uncultured Clostridiaceae bacterium | reverse complement strand
AACACCTTTGCCAATTCATTCTTACTTCATCTTGGTTCATTTCTGTATAAATTTTTGTTGTGTTAATATCATTATGCCCAAGATATTTTGCTACTAAATGAATAGGTGTATTATTGTTTAATAAGCTTGTAGCTGTATTATGACGAATAATGTGCGGGAATACGTTTTGTTTTATATTAGCTCTTACTCCTAAATTATGAAAAACTCTTTGAATACCACGCCTACCCAACCTATTATATGGAGAACGCTCTGTCACAAATAAAGCAGGATTATTATCATTGCGTGATTCAACATATTTTTTAAGAAATAATCTTGCACGTTCATTTAGATATACTTCTCTAGTTTTATTGCCCTTACCCAATACAGAAACTTTGCCAGTGTTCCAATCGATATCATCTATATTAAGTTTTTGAAATTCGTCTAATCTGCACCCCGTACTAAAAACTGCTTCAACAAGTGCTTTTTCTCTAAGAGACTTACATGAAAACCTAAGTGATTCAAATTCTTTTGTTGTTAAAGCTTTTCTTGTCTTTTTATTAAACTTGGGTGTTTTAATAGGTGTTGTAGGATTTTTAATTATTTTATCATTTTGTACTAACCAATTAAAAAAACTTTTTAAACACCATATATGAGAAGCTATAGTTGATTTCTTCAATCCAGATTGAGATAGAAGTGCGACATACCTTCTCATATCCATTGTGTCGATTTTATCTACGTTCTTTTGAATAGTTTTAGCAAACTTATTTAACATACGAAAATAACCATCAATAGTATTGCGACTACATTCCTGAACATATTTTTTATCAGCTATGTCTAGCATACTGTGTTCCGTTATCAGTGGTCTAATAACAACATCATGTGGATTTGTCATTATATATACACCTCCTCCACTTTTTGAACCGCATTCTTGGTAATTATGAATTTATCATATTTTAATATATCGTATACATTTAAATTGCTAACAGAAATCGTTTCAATTCCTGGTATATTATTGGCCGATTTAATTACAGCATCATTTCTAGATTCTGTAACAATAAGTGCCTTTTTATCCGCCTTTAAATTCTTTAAGATCTTAACCATTTCTTTGGTCTTGGGAACTTCGAGATTCAATTCATCTAAAACTATAAGTTCGTCATTTTGCACCTTTGAACTTAAAGCCGATTTCATCGCAAGCCTTCTTACTTTCTTAGGCAAGGAATAACTATAATCTCTTGGTTTTGGCGCGAAAGTTACACCGCCCCCAACCCATAATGGTGACCGAATACTACCATGGCGTGCCCGCCCTGTTCCTTTTTGTCTCCAAGGCTTTCTTCCGCCGCCCCTAACTTCTGCTCTAGTTTTAACAGACTGTGTTCCTTGTCTTTTGTTGGCCAGCTGATTTTTTACAGCTTCATAAAGTACATGTTCATTAACTTTTACACCGAATATACTATCCTTTAATTCAATTTCGCTTACCTGTTCTCCAGATACATTATATACAGCTACTTTAGGCATAGTAAATCCTCCTTTCCGTAGTTAGATTATTATCCTCGTTTGGTCGTTTCTTTTACTATTAATAATCCTTTTTTAGGACCCGGTACTGCACCCTTCACTAAAATCGCATTTCTTTCCACATCAATTTTAATGATCT
>CAZUTD010000228.1:0-1283 GCA_964623185.1 uncultured Clostridiaceae bacterium | reverse complement strand
TAACTTGTTGAGCTCCCATTTGTCCGGGTAGTTTCTTACCCTTAAATACCCTGCCTGGGGAAGCTGATGCGCCCATCGATCCCGGTCTTCTATGGTATCTTGAACCATGACTTTCCGGCCCTCTGGCTTGACCATGCCTTTTTATAACACCCTGGAAGCCTTTTCCTTTGGAAATTCCGGTAACATCAACTCTTTGGCCTTCTTGAAAAAGATCTACCTTGAGTTCTTGACCTACCGTATAATCTTGGGGATTATCCACAAGAAATTCTTTCAATTTCCTTCTTGGGGCTACTGCTGCTTTTTCAAAATGTCCTTTTTTAGGCTTATTAACATTTTTCTCTTTTACAGTATCAAAACCTATTTGCACGGAATTGTACCCATTTGTTTCTTTTGTTTTAATTTGTACCACAGCATTTGGTTCGACCTCGATTACCGTAACAGGTACCACCAAACCCTCAGCATCAAATATTTGAGTCATCCCAACCTTGCGACCCATAATTCCTTTCATTTTACCGCACCTCCTATTAATCTTACAGCGGATTATGCCTTGGCATAATCATTCTAAGATAGGATGATTTTCATCTCTTTATCTTAGGCAATAATTTTTATAATTTAATTTCGATATCAACGCCTGCTGGCAAGTCTAACCTCATTAGTGAATCCACAGTTTTAGGGGTTGGATTCAGGATGTCAATTAATCTCTTATGGGTTCTCATTTCAAATTGTTCCCTTGCATCCTTGTATTTATGAACTGCCCTTAAAACGGTGATAATTTGTTTTTCTGTCGGTAATGGAACCGGTCCAGAAATTTCAGCGCCACTTCTTTTAGCTGTTTCAACAATTTTTTCAGCTGATTGATCTAAAACCTTATGATCGTACGCCTTTAATCTAATCCTTATTTTTTGTTTTCCTTGTACTGTTGCCATTTGATTTCCCTCCCTTTCATCGCACGTGATTTCCTTGTACGTACGACTCAGATTGCTTATACACTGTTCCGGGTGTGTTGGTTTTTTTAAAAACAGTTTTTCACAATCTTGTCGCCCGATTCTCATGATCTAGACATCTCTCCACGAAAATTTCCCTTCCCGGCAACCTTTCGCTTCATTGATCATTCAATTAAGAATGTTTAATAGACACTAGTTCATTTTATAACATCCATGAACAAATATCAACCTTAATTTGAAATATTTTTAAAAATAAGCAAATTTAGAAGAAGAGAAACTCTTCTTCTAAATTTATTTTAAAATTTTATTATTCGATAATAGAAGCAACTACTCCAGCAC
>CAZUTD010000227.1:0-2933 GCA_964623185.1 uncultured Clostridiaceae bacterium | reverse complement strand
TATTGCCATTATTGACAAGAGGAGACCAAAGGCCAATGTTTCTGAAGTGATGAATATAATAGGAGATATAAAGGATAAAAATGTTATCCTAATTGATGATATGATTGATACAGCCGGCACCATAACCCAGGGAGCCAATGCCTTAAAGGAATTTGGTGCCAAGGAAGTCTATGCCTGCTGCACCCATCCCCTATTATCTGGGCCTGCCATAGACCGGATAAAGGATTCGGTTATTAGGGAATTGGTTGTAACCAATACCATCACTTTAACACAAGATAAAAAATGTGATAAGCTTAAAGTGATTTCAGTAGCTCCCTTGATTGCGGAGGCTATACAGAGGATCCATAAAAATATTTCTGTTAGCAGGTTGTTTGATTAGGGGTGTAATAGATGTTTATTATAGTGGGGTTAGGCAATCCCGGTAGAAAGTACCAAGAAACCCGTCATAATGTAGGGTTTAACACCATAGATTTATTAGCATATAAAAACAATATAAAAATAAACAAATTAAAACATAAGGCCCTCTATGGTGAAGTTTTTTGGGGCGGGGAAAAAGTTTTACTGGCAAAACCACAGACTTTTATGAATCTTAGTGGGGAAAGTGTCAGAGACATGATGGAGTTTTATAAAATTGAAGAGAAAAATCTTATTGTAATATATGATGATATTGATTTAGAAGTGGGTAGCCTCAGGATTCGTCAAAAAGGCAGTGCGGGTACCCATAATGGCATGCGGTCAATTATTTATCAAATACAAACCGATGACTTCCCACGGGTCAGGATAGGAATAGGCCGGCCCGAATTTGCTGATTTATCCGATTTTGTAACAGGTAAGTTTTCAAAAGAGGACCTTGCCCCAGTGCAAGCAACAATAAAAAGGGCTGCTTTAGCAGTGGAGTCTATTGTAAAAGAAGGCCTGGATAGGGCAATGAATAAGTTTAACGGATAGAAATAAAAGGCTCCTTAGTAAAATAAATTTACTAATCCTCCACCCCCAGGGGTGGTGGATTTCTATTAATTTTGATACAGGCTGATGGGGGAGGCCCTGGTGAAAGGGAGAAAACAAATGCTTATAAAAATCCTTATGGCAGGCATATTCTCCGCTGCCTTTGCTTATTTATGTAATAAAGTGATAGTGTCGTTTTTTTCAGATAGAGGCCTAGTAATTTTAGCCCCACTGGTAGAGGAAGTAGCAAAGACCGGCTTTGCCATCCTTTTACAAACCAGCATTATAGGCGGACATTTTGTTTTTGGCCTAATAGAAGGTGTTTACGATATATATACTTCGCCGAAAAAGACTGGGAAATGGGCTGCCCTGGCTAGCGTGATTAGTCATAGTTTTTTTGGTATAATAACTTATTTTTTTGATATTAAGACCGGTTTACCCCTTGCGGGCATAGGCCTAGCTTGGATTTTTCATAGTAGCTGGAATTGCTACATAATTAAAAATTTGTAGAAATTAAATGCAAAGGAAGGAAAAAACATGCTATTGTTACCCATGAAACATTCCCTACAATATATGCAATTGATGGAAGGCTTGAAAAACAATATTACACCTATTGCTTTGCATGGGTTGAACGATTCGCAAAAATCCCATATTGCCTATGGGGTTTTTGAGGAATTAGGCCAACAACTTTGTATTTTGACACATAATGATTTGGAAGCTCAACAAATCTATAAGGATTTAAAATACTATTTAAAGGATAAAGTTTTGTTTTTTCCTACAAGGGACCTTGTTTTCTATGATATGGAGGCAGTCAGTGAGGAAACCCGTGAAGAAAGGGTAAGAACCCTAGACACACTTGCAGAAGGCAAGACCTGTGTCCTGGTAGCTTCCTTAGAGGCTCTTTTGTTGAGATTAACACCCCTAGAAATCTATAAAAAATATAGACTTTCTTTCACCGTGGGTCAAACTATAGACCTTAATGAGGTGGTAGAAAGTTTTGTTATTCAGGGCTATGAAAGAACAGAAAGGGTAGATACTGGGGGGCAGTTTAGCATTCGGGGAGGAATATTAGATATTTTCCCTCCCGCAGAGGAAAACCCCTTTAGAATAGAACTCTTTGATAATGAAATAGATTCTATCCGGTGTTTTGATATAAATAGTCAAAAATCCATCGAAAAAATACAAACTATTAAAATTTATCCTGCCACAGAAATTATTATAGAAAAGAAAAATCACAGGGATAGCATAAAAAAAATACAAAAAGATCTTGAAAAGACAATAAAGAAACTAGATGACACAGCAGGAGAAAAATTGCAGGAAAAAATTGCAGAAACTATAGAAAAAATGGAGACCCTAGAAAACTTTCAAGGGCTACAACTTTTTCTGCCCTATATTTATGAAGAAACTGATTCCCTAATAGATTATCTGGGTTCAGATGCAATAATTTTTTTGGATGAAGCAGATCGTGGCAGGGAAAAAATAAAGGCATTTTTCGAAGAGTTTTTAGATAATTTTAAAACCCTATTAGAAAGAGGCCAAGTCTTACCAGGCCAGGCCCACCTTTTATTTGATTACAAAGAAGTATTGTCAAGCCTAAAGCAACGCAGGATAATAACTTCCAGCCTTTTACCAAAGAACTATCAGGACTTTCCTTCCAAAGAAATGTTTAGCTTTACTTCCAGACCACTTCAAAGCTACCAGGGTAAAATCAATTTACTCTTTAAAGAAATTAATGATTTGAGGAAAAAAGGCTATAAAATTGTCTTATTGGTCGGCAGCAAGGAAAAGGCATTAAGACTACTAGAAAACCTAAGGCAGGAAGACATACCTGTAAGTTTTCTAGTAGAAGAACAAGAAAATCTGCCAGATAAGCAGGTAATAATTTTGCAGGGAAACCTCCACCGGGGTTTTGAATACTCCGATATAAAGTATTTGCTTATGACGGACTACGAAATTTATGGGGTTCATAAGAAGAAAAAGAAAATTAC
>CAZUTD010000226.1:0-2975 GCA_964623185.1 uncultured Clostridiaceae bacterium | reverse complement strand
AATGAAAGGCCCAGCTGGGGTAAATTGGGTCTAATACAGCAAATAAATGATAGGGGCCAGTAGCTCTACCCGGGTTCAAATATTTGTAAAATTTGGAATATTTAAATACCTTAAAAATTGCTAATCAAGGAGGATGCATATCATGAAAAAGTTTAATATCACCGTAAACGGTGTTAGCTATGAAGTGGAAGTAGAAGAAATAAAAGACGGGGCTCCCGTAACACCAAGGCCGGCAGCTGCCACACCTACTGCGACAGTAAAAACTGTGGCTGCAAAACCAAGCCCCACAGTCAAACCAGCTGCACCTATAGCGGCGGGAGATACTACTATAGAAGCACCATTACCTGGCAATGTATGGAAGGTCATGGTTAAGGAAGGACAAGAGGTAAAAGAAGGAGATGTTTTGCTTATATTAGAAGCTATGAAAATGGAAAATGAGATTTATTCCCCATCTGATGGAACTGTGGCGGCAGTACATGTTGTTGAGGGTGCATCTGTAAACGGTGGAGATGTGTTAGTATCCTTAAAATAGGGACATCAAAATTCATTGGAAGGAGATGCATAAATGAGTCAAACATTAATAGAATTTATTCAAACCACTGGAATACTCAGTATGACATGGCAACAGTTGGTGATGATTATAATTTCCTGCATTTTACTATATCTTGCTATTGGCAAGGAATTTGAACCTTTGTTATTAATACCCATTGGTTTTGGAATGTTAATGACAAACTTGCCATTAAGTGGGGTTATGGATGAAGGTGGGTTAATAAATTATTTTTACTATGGTATTAAACTCGGTATTTTCCCACCCCTGATTTTTCTAGGGATAGGGGCTATGACTGATTTTGGTCCGCTTATTGCAAATCCTAAAAGCTTATTTTTAGGAGCAGCGGCACAATTAGGAATATTTTTTACCTTTACGGGGGCAGTTTTAATGGGATTCACTGCCCAAGAGGCGGGTTCCATTGGGATTATAGGAGGCGCTGATGGGCCAACAGCTATTTTTCTGACATCACATTTGGCTCCTCATTTATTGGGTCCTATTGCGGTTGCGGCTTACTCATATATGGCTTTAGTACCAATTATCCAACCCCCAATTATGAAGGCTCTTACGACCAAAAAGGAACGCATGATTAAAATGGAACAATTGAGGGAAGTATCACAGCTAGAAAAAATCCTGTTTCCTATTATGGTTACTATTGTGGTATCTTTATTACTACCTTCTGCTGCAACCCTAGTTGGGATGTTAATGTTCGGTAACTTGCTCAAGGAGAGTGGATTAACAGAAAGGCTTTCCAAAACTGCACAAAATGAATTAATTAATATTGTAACAATATTACTCGGTGTTAGTGTGGGTGCTACCGCAAAGGCGGAACAATTTTTACAATTGGGTACTATAAAAATTATTGTGCTGGGCGTGGTTGCTTTCGGGGTAGGAACTGCCGGTGGTGTTATACTAGGCAAAATTATGAACAAATTAGAGGGCGGAAACGCAATAAATCCTTTAATTGGTTCTGCTGGAGTGTCTGCTGTGCCAATGGCAGCAAGAGTTTCACAAGTTGTTGGCCAGAAAGAAAATCCGAGCAATTTTCTGCTGATGCATGCTATGGGTCCAAATGTTTCGGGCGTAATCGGATCAGCTGTAGCTGCAGGTGTACTTTTATCCCTGTTTGGGGGATAAATTAAATCAAATCTTATGCTTAAACAAGAGGATGTCTGCTACATCCTCTTTTGCATATGGATATGGGGTCATTTGCTAGTTATGGGGGTATTAGATAGCTATAGTTAAGATTTGATTAAATTCAAACTTTTCAACAATTAAATGGGCAAAGTATTGGGGTGGATTGAGATGAGGGAAAAAATATTAAAGGACCTCTATGAAAATAAAAATCAATATATTTCTGGGGAGGAATTAAGCCGAAAATATCAGGTATCCAGGACAGCTATTTGGAAGCATATAAACAACCTAAAACTTCAAGGTTATATTATAGAAACAATGAAGCATAGGGGATATAGGTTAATAGATAGGTGCAAAAAAATAATTCCCGAAATTGTTAGGGGAGAATTAAAGACCCATGAGATTGGAAAAAATATTATTTATTTAGATACAATAGATTCAACTAATACTTATGGAAAAAAGATTGCAAAAGAGACCAGTCATGGTAGTGTTGTACTGAGTGAGGAACAAACCCTTGGTAGGGGTAGGCTAGGTAGGGGCTGGATTTCGCCCGTAGGTGAGGGAGTTTTTATATCCATTGTGTTAAAACCAGATATCCCCTTAACTGAGGGCATGAAAATGACGCAAATTGCTGCCGCTGCTACCTGTAAAGCGATCAGAGACCTAACGGGTTTGGAAGCCCTTATAAAATGGCCCAATGATATTGTTGTTAACGGGAAAAAAGTTTGTGGTATATTGACAGAGATGGCTGGCGAATTAAACAGGATTGATTATTTAGTTGTAGGAATAGGTGTGAATACAAACAATGAAAAATTCCCCGACAAATTAGCTGGTATTGCGACCTCATTAAGAATAGAAAAAGGCAGGGAAATTGATAGGAAAACTTTAATAGTTAAGATATTGGAGAATTTCGAATGTTTTTATGAGGATTATATCAAGAGTAAAGAATTAGGCAAAACCTTAGCAGTTATTAGGAGCTATTCGGCTATACTAGGAAAGAATGTTTTTATATTAAAAGGGGATAGGAAGATAAAAGCCCTTGTCCTAGAAATTAATGACGATGGATTATTGGGAGTAAGATACGAAAATGGCGAAGAGGAAATGCTCTTGTCGGGAGAAGTTTCCATACGGGGCGAAAAAGGTTATATCTAAAAAAGTATTGAATAATTTAAAGTAAATTGATACAATGATATAGAATTATAGCTAATATCCCTGTGGAATTAGACTATAAGGATTGGTTTTAATAAAATTAAATTGTCCGGCATCGTAATGAGCTGGAACGGAGGTGCTTTAT
>CAZUTD010000225.1:2139-2992 GCA_964623185.1 uncultured Clostridiaceae bacterium | reverse complement strand
CTAATGTGGTTGGGTGAGCAGATTACAGAAAAAGGAATCGGAAATGGTATTTCTTTATTAATTTTTGCGGGTATTGTGTCCAGGATTCCAGATGGTGTCTATAGAACCTACGCTTTAACCAAACAGGGCGAATTGTCATATATCACCATAATAGGATTTGTAGTTATCGCAATAGCAATAATTGCTGGTGTTGTGGCTATTCAAGAAGGAACTAGAATATGCAAAAAGAGTTGTGGGTAGAAAAATGTACGGTGGACAAAGCACACATATTCCATTAAAAGTTAACCAATCGGGTGTAATCCCAGTTATCTTTGCAATGTCCCTGCTGGCATTTCCACAAACCATTGCTTATTTCTTTGGTGAGGCAAGCAAGTTTTCAATGTTTGTAGCTAGGTGGTTATCACCGGCTGGAAGACCAGGTATATATATTTACAATATATTAAGTTTTCTACTAATCATTTTCTTCACCTATTTTTATACAGCCATTACTTTTAATCCTATAGAAGTGGCTACAAATATGAAGAAAAATGGTGGTTTTATTCCAGGAATTCGACCAGGCAGACCAACCTCAGAATATTTGACAAAGATATTAAATAGGATTACCTTGGCTGGTGCAGTTTTCTTAGGGATTATAGCTATATTACCAACAATACTTTTGAATCTTTTAGGGATGCCTATAGCTTTCGGTGGTACTTCCATACTTATTGTTGTAGGTGTAGCTTTGGAAACAATGCAGCAAATAGAAGCGCAAATGTTGATGAGACATTATCAAGGATTTTTGAAGTAGTAGGCAACTAGGAATTCAATCATGGGGAAAAATCCCCATGATATCACCAAAAACTATTTTAGGAGA
>CAZUTD010000225.1:0-2129 GCA_964623185.1 uncultured Clostridiaceae bacterium | reverse complement strand
TCCTGAATTAGGGAGGGAAGAACATGCTGAGAACAATTTTACTGGGGCCACCAGGTGCTGGTAAAGGGACACAGGCTGCTACTATCATAAATGAATTTAATATACCACATATCTCAACGGGTGATATATTTAGACAAAACATTAATGAAGGTACGGATTTGGGAAAAGAAGCTAAGGCTTATATGGAACAAGGGCTTTTAGTGCCGGATGAATTAGTAGTAGCTATTGTGGAGGACCGACTAAGACAAAAAGATTGTGAACAAGGATTTTTGCTAGACGGATTTCCGCGAACTGTTCCCCAGGCAGAGGCTTTAGATAAGGTTCTAAAAAATATGGGGCTTGTTTTAAACAAGGTTATTAACATAGAGGCCCATAAGGACCAATTAATAAAAAGAATAGTGGGCAGACGAATTTGTAAAAAATGTGGCGCTACTTTCCATGTGGAATTCAATCCCTCAACCAGGGGAGAAGAATGTGATAAATGCGGTGGTCAGCTATACCAAAGAGCAGATGATACAGAAGCTACAGTTACGACAAGAATAGATGTATATTTAAAGGAAACCCAACCCCTAATCAATTATTATAAGGAGCAAGGACTCCTATACCAAGTAAATGGACAAAAGGATATAAAAGAGATATCCTCAATGATTATAAGGGCATTAAGGGGAGAAAACGAATGATCTACCTTAAATCCAGACAGGAAATAGAGATCATGCGTGAGGCTGGTAGAATCGTGGCTGAAACACATAACTTGTTAAGAGAGGCAATCAAACCTGGGATTACAACAAAAAAGCTAGATGAATTAGCCGAGGCATATATTATAGAATGTGGCGCGGTTCCGGCTTTCAAGGGATATGGGGGTTTTCCGGCTAGTGTATGCACCTCAATTAACCACGAAGTCGTTCACGGAATCCCAGGATTAAAAACTCTTGAGAATGGCGATATTATAAGTATAGACATTGGTGCGGTTTATGATGGATATTACGGGGATTCTGCCAAAACACATGGAGTGGGACAAATATGTGATGATGCTCAAAAATTAATTGATGTTACAAGGCAAAGTTTTTATGAGGGTATAAAATATGCCTACGAGGGAAATCGTCTGTCGGACATTTCTCATGCAATCCAAACTTATGTAGAGGCCCGGGGGTTTTCAGTAGTAAGGAACTATGTTGGCCATGGCATAGGTGCAAACATGCATGAGGAACCACAGATACCCAATTACGGTCCGCCCGGAAAGGGACCGAGATTACAAGCTGGGATGGTTCTAGCTATCGAACCAATGATTAATATGGGAACCTATGAGGTTAAGGTCTTATCAGATGGCTGGACAGTGGTTACATTAGATGGAAAACATTCTGCACATTACGAACATACTGTCGCTATTACACAAGGAGAGCCTGAAATATTAACGATACCATAAACCCAGGTAAAATGAGGTGACAATTTGTGAAAGTAAGCGATATAGATATAGGGCAAGTAGTGAAATCTATCCAAGGAAGGGATAAGGGGAAGTTTTTTATAGTGATTGAAAGAATTGATAATGACTACCTTTTGTTAGTGGATGGAAAGATTAGAAAAATGGATAAGCCTAAAAAGAAAAAGGTAAAACATCTGGTTAAACTTAATATGCAATCAGAGGAAGTTAAAGACCGGGTTTTAAATAATAAAAAAATGAATAATGCCTTTATAAGAAGAGAATTAGAAAGGCTGGAGGTAAATGTCTAGGTTCAGAATGGAGGTATGAATGCCACATGTCCAAACAAGATGCTATTGAAGTAGAAGGTAAGGTAAAAGAAGCTTTACCAAATGCTATGTTTATTGTTCAACTGGAAAACGGTCATGAAATCTTAGCACACATATCAGGCAAACTAAGGATGCATTTTATTAGAATCTTGCCAGGAGATACGGTAACGGTAGAATTATCACCCTATGATTTAACTCGTGGTAGGATTACATGGCGTAAGAAATAGATTATTATTTTATATGGATAAATTTTCAGGTGTACTGCTTAAGGAGGGTTAACGATGAAGGTTAGACCATCAGTAAAACCAATGTGTGAAAAATGTAAAATCATCAAAAGAAAAGGTAGGGTAATGGTGATTTGCGAAAATCCTAAACACAAACAA
>CAZUTD010000224.1:0-3008 GCA_964623185.1 uncultured Clostridiaceae bacterium | reverse complement strand
GCATAAAAACAAACCAAAATACTATAAAAATTAGTATCATAAAAATCGAAGGCAATAATTCTATAAACCAAGGGGTGGTCGGGGTGGGTGAACCCACAACTTTAAAATTCTTCTGATCTAACATCTGTTTTTCTACAATAGCTGTAAATCTTTCTTCACTAAATACTGCGGGAATAAAAGATTTATAATAAATAGTTTCATTGTTTTTCAAAATAATACCTTCTATAGATCGATCTACTATATGAATCTCTGTCACATTACCATCTACAAGCTCTTCATATAATTTCGAAAACTCTATATCTATAGTTTGTTGAGGTTGCTTAGCAAATTGTTGCACGAGAATCAATAGGATAATGAAAATCAATATATAGAAACTAGCTCCTCGGAAAAATTTCCTCAAATATAGTCCTCCTCTCATAGCCTTCTTCTTTATTACATTAAAACATTTTACCACATTATTTATTAAAAAACAACTTGCAATATAACAATTTTAGCTTGAAAAAATTCTTCCAAAATTTATAGGCTAATAATAAATATAAGTAGGCTAAGACACCTTTTTCCCCATGTCTTAAAATTATTTATTTAACCTAGCCGGTATAAATACAAATCCTAATCCAAAACACCAGATTATTTGTTGGGCCTTTGCTCGCCATCCCTAAAAACTTTATATTCTATTGCTAAGACCCGACTTGTATTTTTGCTTATTTTGTATTTTTCACTAATCCGATAGCCTACTACCCAAATAATCTCATCTCCATGGCAAACTAAGGGTATCGCATTTCTTTTATCCCTGTCAATTTTATAATCAATAAAAAAATCCTTTAGTTTTTTACTTCCTGTCAATCCCAATGGCCAAAAACGATCTCCTTCCCTTCTGTTTCTAACATTGAGATTGTCTGATATATTATCATAATCAAAATATTTGATGTATTTATCCCTGCTTATGGTTTTTATTGTGTCCCTTGCCAATACACTTGTTATAAATTCCCCCCTGGTCTCGTCTATTATTAGACTACCCTTTTCAGGCAATTCATAATAAAAATTTTCATAATCATCTTGATCCTGAGTTGTTAGTATTAGTTTATGATAACTAGTTTTTGCTACTATGCCCTTTGGTAGTAAAATTTTCTTCCCGGTCTCATTCCTGGCTAAGAGTTCTATAATACTATATATATGTTTAAATTCTAATGCTTCCCTTTGACCCACCAGCTCCTTTGTCGCCAACCTTAAAATCCTAGATTGCAGAGCATGGGGTAATTTATTTAAGGCCTCAATAGACAAGTCTATGCAGCCCTTTACCATCTTAAGCTTTACCTGACCATAGGCTTGCCAGGCAGCCTCCTCCATAAAATCATTATCCTTTTTAAGAATTTCTGCTGTTTTGGCCAAGCTTTGTATAATATTTGGGTTGTAATGTTCTTCAATATATGGTATTAATTCCAAACGAATTTTATTTCGATGATAGATTGGTTCTAGATTAGTAGCATCAATCCGTGGAAATAATTTATGGACAAGGCAATAATCTTCAATATCTTTACGGCTTGTATCTAGCAAGGGCCTAATAATTCGTCCCCTTTGATGGTGGATAGCCGTTAAACCCTGGATACCCGTACCCCTTAAGAGTCGCATCAATACAGTTTCGGCCTGATCATTTTGATTATGGGCCACGGCAATTTTTGTTGCCCCAACCTTTTCTGCTATTTCCTCAAAAAATTCATACCGCAATACCCTACCGGCTTCTTCATCCGATAGCCCATGTTCCTTGGCATATTGGGCAACATCCATGCTTTTAATAAAGCTAATAATATCATATTCATCACAAAATTTAGCTACATACTGAGCATCTCTTTGGGCATCAATCCCCCTGAAATTATGATTTAAATGTGCTGCGAACAACTGCAGCTTGAATTCATCCATCAGACTATAGAGAACATGTAATAAACATATTGAATCTGCGCCACCCGAAACTGCAACCACAATTTTATCTCCAATATCAATTAAATTATTTATTTTTATACTAGCCCTTATATCATCTATCATTTATCATCCCTCTTTTTACCTTTTCCCCTAAAATGACAGCCTTTACTAAAGCAAAAAAATAAAAGCCATTGTTAAAACGAAGAAAATTATGCTAAAACATAAAAATGCGTTAATTTTTTTTCTTTTAAAAGGAGTTTCTTTCTTTTTTGATTAGCTTTTTCCTGATAATATAATGTTTCCAACTTTCTGGCAAATAAATTTATTGAGTTATACTCATTTGCCAATCCCATAATAATAAAACTCTCTAAATCCTTATCCAATTCCAATTTTTTAATCCGGCCAATTACATCTTCAATTTCTTGCTTTTTTGGATTAAGCGAATCACCTGTTAATAGTGTTATTAAAATCATCAACAAGGTAAAGAGTTGATAGGAAGGCTCAGCTAATCTTTTCCCACATTTCCAGGCGGCCCTATCATATGCGGGAGTAAATTCCTTGATAGGGTCTCCCAATTTTAACAAACCGCCTAAATCAATAATTTTTATTTTATTAGCTTTTTGATCCACCATAATGTTTTCCGGTTTTAAATCCCCCAAAATATATTCTTCGTCATAAAACACCTGTAATCCTTTTAATAGTAGCAGAATAATAGAAATAATCGTACAGGCATCCAGTTTGTTTTTATTTATATAGTTTTTTAAATTATCACCCTGAATATACTCTAGTAATATATAGTAATAAATTTCTCCTTCTACCCTGATATCATCGATTTCATAAGCTTTTACTATCATATCAACTTTATGAAATTTTTTCAACAATTCATATTCCCTATTAATTGAGATACTATCCTTGCTAATTTTTATTGCATAATCCCGGCCTGTATTTACATCCACCACCAAATAAACACAGGCTATACCACCCTGACCTAACTTGCTTTTTACCTTATACCTATGTTTTTTCCATCTTCCTTCCAGAATTGCAGAGGGCATCAATGAAATTCCTGCCATGGTTTCACCTCCAATTCGAAG
>CAZUTD010000223.1:0-3049 GCA_964623185.1 uncultured Clostridiaceae bacterium | reverse complement strand
TTTGAAGAAGTTAAGGATGATGAAGAAAAATAAAGATGATGAAATGGAACAAGGAATAAATAGGACACCTAAATGGTGTCCTCGCCTTTGGTGGGTTTAGAAAATAAGTTGATTTAACTATGATATTACAATATA
Source organism: uncultured Clostridiaceae bacterium (assembly GCA_964623185.1). Lineage (GTDB taxonomy): Bacteria > Bacillota > Clostridia > Peptostreptococcales > Natronincolaceae > CAYMGQ01. Next base: position 2,914 of record CAZUTD010000223.1, on the reverse strand, counting down.
ATGATTTAAGGTCAAGGACCAATCTTACCCTAAGAAGCGGCAGGGAAAGGCGGTGAAAAGATGAGTAAAAGAGATTATTATGAAGTTTTAGGTGTAGACAAAAATGCTAATGCGGAGGATATAAAAAGGGCTTATAGAAAACTAGCTATGAAATATCATCCTGATAGAAATCCGGATGACAAAACTGCGGAAGAAAAATTTAAGGAGTTAAATGAAGCTTACGAAATTTTGAGCACTCCGGATAAAAAACAAAAATATGACCAGTTTGGGCATGCAGGAGTTAATGGAAATGCTGGTGGTGGCTTTGGTGGTGGATTCGGAGGCTTTGAAGATATATTTGGATTTGGTGATATATTTGATATGTTTGGTGGCGGTTCTTCCAGAAGAAGGGGACCTCAGAAAGGTGCAGATATCAAGTATGATCTAAATATCAGTTTTGAGGAAGCGGTTTTTGGTACTGAAAAAACAATAGAATTTTTCAAATATGAAAATTGTGATACTTGTAATGGAAGTGGTGCTAAACCTGGCACCTCAGTTAACACTTGCTCTAACTGTAATGGAACTGGCGAGGTAAGATTTGTGCAGCGAACGGTGTTGGGCCAAATGGTAAATGTGAAACCTTGTGATAAATGTGGGGGCGAGGGTAAAATCATAGAGACACCGTGCACCACATGCAATGGACGGGGTAAAGAAAGAAAACGGAAGAAGATTAGGGTTAAAATACCTGCAGGTGTAGATAATGGATCCATTATACCCTTACGGGGGCAAGGGGAACCAGGAACTAAGGGGGGACCCTATGGAGATTTGTATGTGGTATTAGGTGTGATACCCCATGAAATTTTTGAAAGAGATGGTTATGATATTTTGTGTGAAATGCCAATAACTTTTGTCCAAGCGGCCCTGGGAGAAGAGTTGGAGGTGCCAACCCTAGAGGGGAAGGTAAGATATCGAATTGCAGAGGGAACTCAAAGCGGAACTGTTTTTCGTTTAAGGAATAAAGGAGTCCAAAATCCTAGGGGTTATGGCAAAGGCCATCAATATGTAAAAGTTGTTGTTGAGGTGCCGAAAAACCTAACAGAAAAGCAGAAAACAATATTAAAACAGTTTGCTTCTGAAGGTGGCGAGGAAATTCATGAGAGAAGAAAAACATTTTTTGATAAGGTAAAAGATGTTTTTGGAGTATAATAAGATCACTCTGAAATAGAGTGGTTTTATTATACTTAGAAAAAATATTTTTATTTAAACCATGAAATGCCAATTTTTATGAAAAGCAAGACAACTTATTGGGTATAGGTATATTGGGTATAGTCCCATGATTATTTAGGGATATTATTTAGAGGATGTGATACCATGGAATGGATTGAAGTGTCAATCAAAACCTCTACGGAGGCAGTTGAGGCTGTTTCAAATATTTTATATGATGCAGGGGTAGCCGGTGTAGTTATTGAGGACTCAAATGATTTATTGTTCTTGAAAAATGATGAGAGAAGTTGGGATTATGTCGATGAATCAATCTTCCAAAATTATTTCGATGGTGCTATTGTTAAAGGTTACCTACCTGAGTCACCCGATCTGCTCGATAAGATTAAATTAATTCGGCAATCTGTTGAGATTTTGCCCCAGTATGGCCTGGATGTTGGCTTGGGGGAAGTCACAACCATGGAAGTTCAGGAAGAAGATTGGAGCCAATCGTGGAAAAAATATTATAAAACTACCAGAATTGGCAAGAATATCATTATAAAGCCAACTTGGGAAAAATATTTTCGAAAAGACGATGAATTAATAATTGAAATGGATCCTGGGATGGCCTTTGGAACTGGTACCCACGAAACCACAGTAATGTGTGTTGAAGAATTGGAAAGACATGTTAAGCCGTATTCGACTGTTTTTGATATTGGGTGTGGTAGTGGCATTTTAGGCATTACAGCTGCAAAATTGGGTGCGGAAAAAGTTATTGCAGTAGATATAGATGAGTTAGCGGTGAAGGTAACTACTAACAATGTCAAAATAAATTGCGTTGAAAAAATAGTGAAGACTCACAAGGGGAACCTTATGGAGCTTGTCAAAGAAAAGGCCGATATCATTGTAGCTAATATAATAGCCGAGGTTATTATTCACCTGGCCAAGGATATTAAAAACTTTTTAACTGAAAACGGTATTTTTATCGCTTCCGGGATAATATTGGAAAAAATTGAACATGTAGAAGAGAGCTTTATTGCTTCTGGCTTAGAGATTTTGAATACTGAAACAATGGGAGAGTGGGCTGTGATTGTTGCTAAAATAAAAGGTGAAATAAATGAATAGATTTTTCGTATCCCCAGATAAAATTGATATTGAAAATATGGAAATTATCATTTGTGATGAAGATACCAAGCATATATCAAGGGTGTTAAGAATGGTTAAAGGCGATTTTCTAGAGGTATGCGACGGAGAAAAAAATGAATATATTGCTGAAATTATCAATATGGGGAAGAATGAAATATTGCTTAAAATTAGGGAACAAGGACAAGCTAACACTGAACCGGAGATTGATGCTATCTTGTACCAATCCATTCCCAAATCTAGTAAAATGGACTTAATTATTCAGAAATCAACGGAACTTGGGGTGGGGCAGATAGTTCCAGTAATAACGGAGAGAACTATTGTTCAGTTTAAAAACCAAAAAGATGTAGAAAAAAAGACGGACAGGTGGCAGAAGGTAGCCGAGGAGGCTGCTAAGCAAAGCAAAAGGGGTATAATTCCCCATATACATAGGCCGATTAATTATGGGGAGTCCTTAAAACATGGGATAACAAATGATTATAATATAATTGCCTATGAAAAGGAAAAGGATACTGGAATAAAAAATATTATTGAATCTATAAAAACTTATAAGGGTAAGAAAATCGGGATATGGGTTGGGCCGGAAGGGGGA
>CAZUTD010000222.1:0-3072 GCA_964623185.1 uncultured Clostridiaceae bacterium | reverse complement strand
TGGTTGGGTGTGGAAGGAAACCCATGGAGATAATATATATTATACAGAAAAGATATGTGACAATTGGTATTATTATAAGGCCGGATTTTAGTATTCAAAAAGGATATCCCCAATTATAAATAGGCGAATATCTTTTCTCACCAATTTTTAATTATTTGTCGTTTTTCGGTTACAGATGTGGTATAGTTTACATATGTATTATAAAAACTACTTAGACCATAGATTAGGTCTATTGGATAATGCTGTAGGATATTAATCAAAGCTATAAGAATGAAGAACTTTATAGAAAGTTGGGGCTTATTGGATGGGATGGTCAGTATAAAGAACTCCACGACAAGCTGCAGGGATGTGGCTTTTTTGTTTTTTATAAACTTTTATATAAAGAAGGGAAGAATAACTACGGTATAATATTAATATTTAAATGCTTGCTGGTTAAAAAAAGGGGTATTTAAAATAAACAGGTATTATGGAAAGTTATTTTAAATTAATTTATTGGGAATATTAATTGCAAAGCCAAATCTACTTAAGTCGTTGTCTTTAGGCTGATAAAAATAAAACAATACATTCTAGCAGAAGGGAGTTGACCATATTGCCTGTTTGCATATGTGTTTACAGACCAGATCATTTGATGGCTGAATTAACTATAGATTTAAAATATCGGGTATTAAATATGAGAAAAAATGAGGTTTTAATTAATAATAATTTAAGCATAGTGAAATGGTATCCATTAAGTTATTTTAAATTTGTTTAGAAAACAAGTTAAACCTTACCTGGCTAAGATCTTTCCCAGCCCTAGTAAGGTTTAACTAGGATTGTTAAATAACAAACAAGCCCTGATTTAATAAAAGGATTCATGTTTTATGTTTAACTTTTCATATTATGTATATAAGTGGAATAAGGGCTTGCCCTTATCCATTAAGATGTATTATAATTAAATAAAGAAATCGTTCTAACTTTTCTGGGTTTGTCCCGGATGGAAAGGCGAGTAAACATCTGTTATTCTGTATGTTTCTGCGCCTTTTGGTGCGGTTTTTTTATTTGGAAAGGAATGATGCTATGGAAAAAAGGATCTCGATTATCAGCATTATTATAGAGGATCTTTCTGCTACAAGGGAAACCAATGAACTTCTACACCAATACGGGGATTATATTATTGGTCGTATGGGTATTCCCTACCGTGAAAGAGGCTTATCTATAATATGTGTTATTATCGAGGCAACCGGTGAGGTGACTAGTGCACTTTCCGGGAAACTTGGTATGCTCAAGGGGGTTAGCATTAAAACAGTTACTTCAAAAACAAAAGTTTAGGAAGTTAAATATTTTAGAGGGGTAGGGATAAATATGAAAAAAGTAATTAGTTTATTACTTGTTATGCTTATGGTAGTTTTAGTTTTTACGGGATGCCAGCAAACACCCGAGAATGTTGAAACACCTGAAAATGTTGAAACACCTGAAAATGGTGAAACAGCTGAGGATCTTGAATATGCTGAAGAAATACGAATTGCCGGTTTAAAGGGGGCAACCTCTATTGGAATGATAAAAGTAATGGAGGACAATGACCAAGGTATTGCTGCAAATAAGTATGCTTTTTCTATATCAGGTTCAGCAGATGAAGTTACTCCGAAATTGATACAGGGTCAATTAGATATTGCAGCGGTTCCAGCGAATCTTGCATCAGTTTTATACAATAACACAGACGGCGAAATTAAACTTTTAGCAATAAATACTTTAGGAGTTATTTATATTGTAGAAAAAGGGGATTCAATTACTTCCTTTGATGACCTACGTGGGAAAACAATTTACTGCACAGGAAAAGGTTCTACTCCTGAATATGCCTTGCGCTATTTGTTAACAGAGAATGGGATAGATCCTGACAACGATGTTACTCTTGAGTGGAAATCCGAGCCTACAGAGGTTGTAGCCCTATTATCTAAAGCTGATAGTGGAATAGCAATGATGCCACAACCATTTGTAACAGCAGCACAGATGAAAGTTGAAAATTTAAATGTTGTTATTGATTTGAACGAAGAATGGAATAAACTTGATAATGGAAGCATGATGGTTACAGGTGTCCTTGTTGTAAGAAATGAATTTGCTGAAAAATATCCTCATCAAATTGAAACATTCCTCGATGAATATAAAATCTCCACGGAATATGTTAATTCAGAAATTGCTGAAGCAGCCCAGCTTGTGGGCAAGTTTGGTATAGTAGATGCGGCCGTGGCTGAAAAAGCAATACCATATTGTAATATTACATACTTGGAAGGTGCTGGGATGAAGGCCCCAATGAATGGTTACCTACAAGTTCTTTTCGACCAGAATCCAAAATCTATGGGCGGCAATATGCCAAACGATGATTTTTATTATGAAAGATAATAACAGGATAGAAAAACTGTTTGCCGCTATAGCTGCAATTGGGGTATGGCAAATAATTGCTATGCTTATAGATAATTCGCTTCTTATTGCCACCCCACTAGTTGTGGCTAGTAAACTACTACACTTGGGTTTCAGCCTTGAATTCTGGACGGTCTTAAGTTTTTCATTTTTCAGGATAGTTATGGGTTTCCTAATAGGATTAGTTATTGGTATTTTGTTTGCGGTTATAGCAGGAAGATTTCATTTTGCGGAAATTATGTTTTATCCATATATGGTGGCTGTAAAATCTATACCAGTGGCTTCCTTTATAATACTTTGCCTCATTTGGCTTAATTCTAAAAGTCTATCTATTTTTATTGCCTTCCTTATGGTTTTGCCAATCATTTACACAAATGTTTTACAGGGCATTAAAAATACAGATGAAAAACTTTTGGAGATGGCTTATTTATTTAGGATGAGATGGTGGCGAAAAGTTTATTATATTTATCTGCCCCAGCTTAAACCCTATCTAGTATCGGCATCAAGTGTAGCTATCGGCCTATCATGGAAGGCAGGAATAGCAGCAGAGGTGATAGGAATACCAGCGGGCTCCATTGGCGAAAAACTATATGAAGCCAAGGTATATTTTAGTTCTGCTGATCTTTTTGCATGGACGGTGGCAATTGTTGTTGTTTCCATTCTTTTTGAAAAAATGTT
>CAZUTD010000221.1:0-3075 GCA_964623185.1 uncultured Clostridiaceae bacterium | reverse complement strand
TCCGTATGTCCAGGTCTTCTCAAAACGCCACCATCTTTAGATTCAAGGGGGAATACATGACCAGGTTTATTAAAGTCATTACCAGTTGAACTAGAATCAAGAACTTTTAAAATAGTTTGAGCTCTTTCATGTGCAGATATCCCAGTGGTAGTTTCTACTGCATCTATAGAAACAGTAAAAGCAGTTTTATGAGAATCAGTGTTTCTGTTTACCATTTGGCTTATATTAAGTTCATCTAATCTTTCCTTAACTATAGGCATACATATAAGACCTCTACCATACTTCGCCATAAAATTGATAGCATCAGGAGTTACTTTTTCTGCTGCCATAAGTAAATCTCCCTCATTTTCTCTATTTTCATCATCAACAACAACAACAATTTTTCCGCTTTTTATATCTTCGATAGCCTCTTCTACAGTATTAAATTTATACATTTTATCCCTCCTTAAATAAAACCATTTTGCTCTAAAAAGTTCATAGATATATTGCTTTTAGATTCGTTATTCACAGGTTTTGGTGATAACATCTTTTCAACATATTTTCCTATCATGTCACATTCTAAATTAACCGTATCTCCTATTTTTTTATCTAAAAGCCCGGATACCTCCAGCAAAGCCCTTATCCCCAGGTTCTGGGTTTTTTCTATAATTTTTAATCCGAATTTAACAAATATACGATTCTCTTTTGTCAAAGAAACTATATCTGCAACCGTTGCTATGGCAACTAAATCTATATAATCATCTGCAGTTTTGACAAACTGGCCTGGAGACATAAGCGCCTGTATAAGCTTAAAAGCCACCCCAGTACCACATAATTCATCAAAATCGTATTGGCAATCAGGCTGTTTCGGATTGACAATTGCGTAAGCCGAGGGCAAGGTGCCATGACAGTGATGATGGTCTGTAATTATGGTGTCAATTCCCAGTTCGTTTCCATAAGCTACCTCATCAATGGAGGTAATACCACAATCTACAGTTATCAATAACTTTCCTCCCATATCAGCAATTTGTTTAATTGCAGCTTTGTTTATCCCATATCCCTCTTCGGATCTGTCAGGAATATAATAATTAACCGGAAATTTTAATGAGTTGAAAAATCGTAACAAAAGTGAAATGCCTGCAATCCCATCAACATCATAATCACCATAGATCCATACCGCTTCCCTCTTATCTATGGCATATCTAATTCGCTTTACAGCCTTTTCCATATCCTTAAGCCGAAAAGGATTATATAAATCTTCAAGTTTAGGAGCTAAAAACTTTTTTGCATCATTTATATCATATATGCCACGATTTAATAATAATTTTGCACTTGTTTTGGTAATGTTTAAATCATTAGCCATCTTATTTATTTGTGTTTGTTCTTGTTTATTAGAATATACCCAAGCTTTATTAGTAACCTTCATATTTTCACCCATGATTTCATAATTTATAATAAAGTAACCCATCCCATCATCAAATTAATTTTTATAAAATTTATTTATAAAACAGGGGATAATTAGCATTATTTTATATATATCTTAACACAATTAGTATTTTATAACATGTTCTTCTGACAAATGTTTATACTCAACACAAAATTCTAAAATATATTTGTTCAAAATAATCTTTTTTGATACAACACCAACAAGGTGTGTTAAAGCTTCTATTATGATAAATCCATTTATATTTATAAAGCATTATTATTGACTCATTGTAAAAGATGGTAATAACACCTATTCTATGTATTATTACCATCTTGGTTAAGATTGCCAACTATTTTAGATTCCTGTCGTGGAACTTGTCCTAAAGTGTAATGGCAACTATTTTCAATTTCTATTAAGTTTATTAAATTTATTTAATATGCAACTTTTTTATTTTGCTTGTCTTTTAATATTATCCAAAGTGGTGATGCAATAAGAATTGAGGAATAAGTACCAGCTATTACACCTATAATTAACGGCAATGCAAATACTTTAATTTGTTCAACCCCTAATATATACAAAGCTAAAACGGTAATCAAGGTGGTCAAGGAGGTATTGATGGTTCTAGATAAGCTTTGAACAACACTTTCATTAGCCACCTGTACAAAGTTTGTTTTTTTCATAGTTCTCAAGTTTTCTCTAATCCTGTCAAAAATAACAATGGTATCATTAATAGAGTATCCCAAAATTGTAAGTATTGCCGCAACAAAAGGCGTATTAATAGGTATTTTAAATAATGAGTAGATAGAAAATACGATTAGAATATCATGTAGTAATGCTAATACTGCAGCTATACCAAATTTAAGTTCAAACCTATAGCTTATATAAATAAGCATACAGATTGAAGCAATTATCATAGAAATAATCGCTTTGGATTGAATTTCCTTTCCAATTGCAGGGCCAAATTGTTCTGCCTGTAAAGGTTCCATCTCTGGCAATTCATATTTTTCTTTGAATTGGTTGAAAATCTCCATGCGAACATCACTGTTAAAGTCTATCATGCTTTTTATTTGGACAATCGATTTATCAACCCCCAACAAACTAATATTTGCATTAGTATCATACTGATTAGTGATTTGTCTAATTTCATTTACATCCAATTGTTGGTGTAATTCTATCTCTATTAAGGAGCCCCCAGTAAAATCTATCCCAAAATTAAGTCCATTTATCATAGAAAAAATTAATCCCAATATAATAATCACACCTGATATGGTAAACCATATTTTCCTATTCTCAATGATTTTCATCTATATCAATCCTCCTATGCTCCAAATAATTTCTTATTATTTATTATATCCATACCTATAATTAATTTTAATAAGAATTTCGTAACAATAATGGCAGTAAACATACTAATAACAATTCCTATAATTAGGGTTACAGCAAATCCTCTAATTGGGCCTGTACCAAATTTATACAGTACAACACCTGCAATTAGGGTAGTAATATTAGAATCTACTATTGCCGAGAAAGCCCTTTTAAAACCCGAATCCGTAGCAGAGCGGATGGTTTTACCTGCCTTTAACTCCTCTTTTATTCTTTCAAATATAATAACATTGGCATCTACAGCCATACCCACTGATAAAATCAATGCTGCAATACCTGGTAAGGTT
>CAZUTD010000220.1:0-3088 GCA_964623185.1 uncultured Clostridiaceae bacterium | reverse complement strand
ATGGAGAAAGATGTAATTGTTTTAAACAAAAACTTATTAACCATACATATTCTATGTCAAACTTGTCCAATGTTCTAAAAAAAGAGAACTTTCAAAGCTTTGATATTAATTTATTTAGTGATAAAATCTTTGAAAACCAAAAAATTACACCCAGGGAAAACATGCTACATATACTTAGTATTTGTGAGTCCTTCGTAGCCAATTTTAGTAGTAATAATGAGGAAAACCTTTTATTTTATGGGGCCACCGGGTCGGGCAAAACCTTTTTAGCCAATTGCATAGCCAAGTCCCTATTAGACAAGGGCCATCTTGTTATGTATCAGACCGCCTTTAAACTTATTGAGCTCCTAGAAAATGTTCGCTTTCGCAATTTTGATGATAGGGATAGGTCCCAGCTGATTTTTGAAGCTGACCTCCTTATAATAGATGATTTAGGAACAGAAATGACCAATACTTTTACCAATAGCGAGTTTTTTAATATAATCAATTCCCGCCTATTGGCAAATAAAAAAACTATTATTTCCACCAACTTTACACCAAAAGATATAATGGATACCTATGATGACCGGATTTTTTCCCGGCTTTTCTCACACTTTACCATGCTCAAATTTTATGGAAAAGATTTAAGATGGGAATAATACAATCTTATTTTTAATAATTAAGGGATAAACCTATTCATATATGAACAGGTTTATCCCTCTTTAGTAAGAGCCTTAGGTTTTTTTAACTCAAAAAATCGGTCTGCCTATCAAGCCTTTTGTTGAAAAAACTTGTTTAAATCTTCGACTAATTTAGCCACATCAATACCGTGTACCTTACCAGCATCACTTATGCTTTCCATGGAAGCACCAGGGCAACCAATACAATAAAGACCGTGGGCCATAAAAACACCAGCAGACTCCTTATCTTGCTTTATCACATCCAAAATAATTGTATCTTCCGTAACCTTATACATCTTATTTCCTCCTTAAATGCCTATAAATCCTCAAATGAATTTACCAGCTTATTTTTTAATTATGCATCTTTAATATTACCATTTTTTAAAACTTTTATCAAATCAAAAATTCAAGAAAACCCTCCTAAATATAGTCTATTACATAATTTATGCATGTAGTGGGTTTTGTCAATTCAGAGACAAAAAGATTAATATTTAACCCCCTGAATTAGAATAACCTAGGGGTATAAAATCTCTCAACAAAATTCCGGGCAGATAGGGTCATCTGCCCCTACGGCCATATCCAAGGGATTGTAGGGGATGACGACTCTGTTACCCTGCCTGCATGCTGACATAGGAAATAATACAGTCTATTACATAATTTATGCATGTAGTAGGTTTTGTCATTCTGAACAAATGTGAAGAATCCAGGTTTTAGAGAATCTTGTCAATCTAGAGGCAAAGGATTAATATTTAACCCCAAAACTGGAAACGGTTTAAGGGTATTAAATACCCCAATAACCCCGGGCAGATAGGGTCATCTGCCCCTAGGGCATAACTAAGAAGAGGATTGTAGGGGATGACGACCCTGTCATCCCGCTTGCCGGCAAAACATCTTTTATATCAAATCTTAATGTATTAATGCCATAGCTTTACAGGCCATGGCATTTTTAAAAAAATAATTATAAGAATAAAAAATGTATCTATATTTTTAGAATAATAAAGTAATTTATAGCTAATGAAAGTCCTCTTTGCCTAAACTATACAGGTAGTTTCCGTGGATTATGTGGGTAAGTGCCGGATTTTTTAGCCTTCCGTTGCCGGATTTGTGACTAAGTCACTCTTCATAGCCATTTCTCTTGTAATATACATGCTCTTATATTTACAAAACAAGATATTGTTTTCAAATTTAAAATAATTTTGATAGCCTATTAGCTTATCCCACCTGTAAATTTTAAAATCCTGGTCTTCAAAATAATCATATTCAATTTCCTTAAAGTGAAAACCGCATTTTTGATAGCATTTCTCTGCCCTTTCGTTAAACAATGCTACCTTTAATTTTAACTCTTTCATTTTCATAGTTTCAAAATAATATTTTATAAATGTTTTTAGGCTATCGGTACCGTAACCCTTGTTTATATAGTTGGGGTCAAATACAATCCCTAGTTCACTTGTCCTTTTTAACCATCGTATATTTCTTAAGGATATGTAGCCCACAAACCTGTCCTCTAAGTTGTAGACAGCAAAACATCTCCTACTAAAACTATGTTTTTTTTCTGATACCAAAATTCCCTTTCCCTCTCATTCATAATGGGAAAGTTATAACTATCAAACAAGGGGTCCCTGTGGTGGCCCCACCACTGCATAAGGTCCACCTGTTTTCTTTGTAATTTTTTTATATAAGTTTTTTCCCCTCTGGCAACCGGCATTCTTATCTCCCACCTTCAAGGATTATTCCGCCCTATACTTTTCATAATCTAAGAACTTTTGATATTCACCCGACCAAAGCAGTTCTACAGTTCCCGTTTCCCCATGCCGGTGTTTTGCAATGATGGTTTCTGTTATATTTTTTCTGTCGGTATCTGGATGGTAGTATTCATCCCTGTATAAGAACATAACTATATCTGCATCCTGCTCTATAGCCCCGGATTCCCTTAAATCTGATAAAATCGGCCTATGGTCTGCCCTCAATTCTGGTGCCCGGGACAATTGTGACAGGGCAATAACAGGACAATCCAGTTCCTTGGCCATAGCCTTCAGATTTCTAGAAATTTCCGAAATTTCCTGCTGTCGGTTTTCTGTCCGCCTATCCCCCTGCATTAACTGTAAATAATCTATTAAAACAAGGTCCAGACCAGCTTCTATTTTCAGCCTCCTGCATTTTGACCGTATTTCACCCACACTAGCCCCTGCTGTATCATCAAAATAAATTTTAGCTTGGGACAATGGTAACATTGCAGTTGCTAATTTTGTCCATTCATCAGGGTTTAAATTACCATGCTGTATTTTATTTAAACTTACCATGGATTCAGACGCAAGCACCCTTAACATTAACTGTTCCTTGGACATTTCCAAACTAAAAACAGCTATGGAGGCCGATTCCTTGATAGCAGCATTTTGTGCAAGGTTAAGGGCAAAAGCGGACTTACCCAT
>CAZUTD010000219.1:0-3100 GCA_964623185.1 uncultured Clostridiaceae bacterium | reverse complement strand
AAATATTGGTTAGGTCCATTCTTTCCCTAAGCTCGTTTAATAAATTTAATATTTGTGCCTGTGATAATACATCAATGGACGAAGTAGGTTCATCCAGAACCACTAGCTTAGGATTAACAGCAAGCGCCCTTGCGATAGCAATTCTTTGCCTTTGCCCCCCACTAAATTCGTGTGGGTATTTATAGGCTGAATCCTTAGCTAGACCCACCATATCCAGCAGGCCCTCTATCCTCACCATCATAGCCCTTGCATCCAAATTTTCATGTACTTTAATGGGTTCAGATACAATATCTTTTACCAACCACCTAGGATTAAGAGACCAGTAGGGGTCTTGAAACACAATCTGAATATTTTTTCTTGCCTTCCTTAATTCGTCTTTGTTCAAAGCAAAGATATCCTGACCATCAAAAATAACCTGACCTGAAGTTGGCTCATGTAAGTTTAGTATGGTATTGACAAGGGTCGATTTACCGCAGCCCGACTCACCCACAATACCCAAAACCTCACCCTTATATATTTTTAAGTCAACCCCATCAACGGCCTTGACGAATAATTCCCCTTTATTTAGAAAGGTTTTTTTAACAGGAAAATACTTTTTCAATCTCTTAACATCCAGCAGAACCTCATCCCCTATTTTTCCCCCGGTATCCTGGGGTTTATCCCTAGTAATAGAATTAATAAGGAGTTTGGTATAATCATGCTGGGGTTCTTTTAATATATCCCTTATACTCCCATGCTCAATAATCTTGCCCTCATACAGTATTCCGACTTCATCACAAAAAGCGGAAACCAAACTTAGGTTATTGGCAATAAACAATATGGTAACATGAAACTTTTCTTGCAATTCCTTCAAAGTTTTTAATATGCTTGCCTGGATGGTCACATCCAAGTTCCTGGTAGGCTCATCAGCAATAATAAACTCAGCTCCACAGGCCAAAGCCATGGCTATAATTACCCTTTGTCTTTGCCCCCCACTTAACTGATGAGGGTATTTATTCATAATGTCCTCAGCATCAGGTAGCTTAACTACACCCACCATTTCTATTGCCTTTTTATATGCCTCTTTATCCTTAATTTTTTGATTCTTTTTAATTACTTGTATTATCTGGTGGCCAACTGTAAAGACAGGGTTTAGGGTAGACATTGGATCCTGAAATATCATAGCTATCTTTCTTCCCCTAATCTTATCCTGCATAAACCTATTAGACTTCTTCAAAAGATTTTCGTCTTCAAACAGGATTTGTCCATCTTGAATTTCTCCAGGAGGACATTGGAGTAAGCCTAGAATAGATAATGCCAAAACTGTTTTGCCGGCCCCACTTTCACCAACAATTCCATAAGTTTTACCCTTATCAATTTTTATATGTTCAATATCTAAGACTCTTTTTGTACCCTCAAAAGTCTTATGATTAATTTTTAAATTTTTTACTTCAAAATATGACTTCACTTGTAAATCCCCCTCTAGTTCTTCCTGGTTTTGGGATCCAAGATTTCTCTAAACCCATCACCCAGTAAATTAAATGCCAATACAGTAATGAAAATTGCAAGCCCAGGGAATATACTATACCACCACGCATTTAAAAAGTAATTTCTACTTGTGGAAATCATCAAGCCCCACTCGGGCGTTGGTGCTTGGGCACCCAGCCCAAGAAAACTCAATGAAGCAATTGTCAATATAACCCCGCCCATGTCCATGGAAGCCTGTACAATCACAGGAGAAATAGTATTTGGTATAATATGATCAAATATAATTCTCCATGTTGAAGTCCCTATAGCCTCGGCAGCTTGTATAAATTTCCTTTCCTTTAGGGATATGGCCTGCCCTCTGACAAGTCTGGTGTACCAGGGCCACCATGAAAGAGCAATAGCTAACATGGCATTTTCAAGATTTGGGCCCATTACCGAAACAATGGCAATAGCCAAAAGTAAAGGCGGAAAACTTAAAAAAACATCCGTCATCCGCATAATAATCTCATCGACCCAACCCCCTATTGTACCAGCAATCGCCCCGAGAGGCACGCCGATAAGTAGGGCCAGCCCAACCGAGAGAACAGCAGTATTTAGTGAAATTCTCGTACCATACAAGACCCTGCTAAATATATCCCTTCCTAGTTCATCCGTCCCAAAAAAATGTTGTCTTGAAGGTGAGAGGAGTTTATAGGTTGAATTAGCCTCATCACTAATGTGTTTTGGATATGGAACAATCAAAGGTGCAAATAAAGCTATCAGGAACAAAGCTATTACTATATATAGGGCAATTTGTGTAAGCCTGTTTTTTTGTAAAAGATATAAAGAAAACTTCATATCTTTTATCTTAGGTTTTATTGTATCTACCGATAACATTTTTGATAACATCCTAGTCCTCCCCCCTTATAGTCTTATTCTAGGATCCAAGGCAATAATAACATCCGCCACAATGTTTAAGATAATATAACATATGGCAGAGAAAATTGTTGCCCCCATTATTGCAGGATAGTCTAAAGTTATGACAGCTGTTGCAACATAATTTCCAAGACCTGGCCAGCTATATATGGCCTCAACTAAAAATGTATTCACTAAGGTATATCCCAGAGATAAAGTTACCACTATGGCGGTAGGCCCCAGACTGTTTTTTAATGCATAGCTCCATAGTATTTTATTTTCTTTCAATCCGTAAGAACGGGCCGCAATAATATAATCCTCATTTAAAATTTCAAGCAAGGCCGAACGAGTCATCCTGGCCACCAAACCTATAGGATAAAGAGCGATTGTAATACAAGGCAGTATTATATGCAGTAATGCGTTTTTAAAAATCATCCATTCACCCGTTATTATACAATCCAACAGCAACATTCCCGTAATATCGGGAATATTATACATAACAGTCATATGGGTACTTAATCTCCCCCCTAGGGGCAGGATTTCTAAATAATTATAGAAAATTAATTGAAAAAATAAGGCTACCCAAAAAGTTGGCAAGGACACCGAACCAATTGAAAACAACCTGCTTATATGGTCTAATAATTTATCCTTTTTCTTGGCCGAATAAATACCCAAGGGTATCCCGATTATTATTGCAAGTATAAATGACAACAGGACTAGCTCAAAAGTTGCAGGTATA
>CAZUTD010000218.1:0-3101 GCA_964623185.1 uncultured Clostridiaceae bacterium | reverse complement strand
TTGTAGTATTTCCCTTTAACAGATGCATTTAGCCAGGTAATATCCCAAGTCCATACTTCATTGGATGCTGTAGCTACGTGAGTTGGTGGTTCTTTCTTTATTGGCGGTTTAGATCTGGTTCGGTGTGTATTCATTTTTTCTTCTTTTAGAACTCTGTAGAATGTTGATTCCGATGCAATGTATTTACCTTTATCGGCTAGTTTAGGTACGATTTGTGAAGGTGCTAAGTCTGCATATTCGGGGCTGTTAACTGTTTTGACAATATCCTGTTTTTGGCAAGTACTTTTTCTAGCATTGCGGAAGTTAATTTTCCGAGCACCCCTTTTTAGGTTATTGAGTTTTCATTGTTGAATTAGTCAGTCGATAGCTTGGTCCAGAATGAATGAGTAAGTGGCTATGATGCACCAGTCTATCTATAATGGCAGAGGTCAGTTTTTCATCATAGAAAATCCCATCCCATCTGCTAAACTCCAAATTTGTTGTAATTATTATGCTTTTTTTTCATAGCATTCTGAAATTACCTGAAACAGTAGCTGTGACCCCTCCTTATCTAGAGGGATATAACCCCATTCATCGCAAATGAGTAGATCTGTCTTTTCAATTTGTTTTAGTAGTTTCTGTAATTCCCCTTTAGATTTTGCTTCACTCAATTTATTAACAAGGGTAGCTGTTCTTAAGAATTTGACCTTTTTCCCATTCTTACATGCTTCCACACCTATTGCCGTTGCCAAATGACTTTTACCTGTCCCTACAGGCCCATATAGAATTAAATTCTCCTTATTATTTATGAAATTAGTGCTTTTTAGTTCTTCTATATCCATCGCCTTGGGCATTTGGATATTATTGAAGCTGTAGCCTTCAAATGTTTTTATTACATCAAATCCTGCACCCTTTAAATTCCTGTTTTTACGGGTAATCTCTCGTTGTTCTACTTCTAGCCTTAGTAATTGTGCCAGGAAATCAGCATAGTCTGTTGCTTTAATATTTGAATAGTTTTTATGTATTCCACTGCCCAATCTTAGTTTTTTAGAATACTTCTTTATTAAGGTATCATTGGTAAGCATTGATATTCTCCTTTCTTATGAGTCTATCGTATTGAATTATATTAGGAGAACATTTATCCAGCTTTGGTACTGTATTTGGAAGAATAATATCCTTCTCTTCCAAATTTCCGGAATTTAATCTTAAATATGTTGTCCATATTCCATCTGAGTCTCTTGCTCCACATTTGATGCCTTCTTCAAAAGCGATTATTGCATTGTCAATATTTGAGTCTATTGTCATAGCTGCGAAAACTTTCAGTGTTCTTTTCTTGCATTCATAATCACAGCTTCCAAGAAATGTCTTTAATGTTGTTGGCAATTCATTGAATAATCCTGTGTATTTTAGAGCAGTTGGCCTTTTTGCCATTAACTCCAGGTATGGGATCCAAATCATTGATTCTTTTTGTTCCCCGTATAACCTTTTATGTTTAACTACGAGATTAGAATCCTCATCCAATATTTCTACATCATATGCCCCAACTTTAATCATAACCTGCTTATTTGATAATCTAGGGGAGGTTGAATAGATTTTGGCATCAAATTTTATCTTTCCATAATTATCAGCCTTTGCAAATTCATATCTGAACACCTCAAATGGAACTTCCGGAAGTTTAAAGAACTCTTCCCTGTCTTCATTGAAAAGGTCCTTAATTAATTCAGCCTCTTTGTAATGATCTCTTTCCATGTCTTTATCAAGTTTTTGTAACAGTTCTTTATTATACTCTTTTAAATCTCTAAATTCCGTAACTGGTACAAAAAGATTTCTTCTATGATACCCTACCTTGTTCTCCACAGAGACTTTTTCGTTTCCACTATTAGGATTACAAAAATTACTATTGAATCCATAATGCATCATAAATCTTAAAAAGCCCTGGGTTAAGTCCCTTTCTCCTTGGCTTTTAATTCTTTTAACAGCTGTTGTCATATTATCAAACCATATGACCCTTGGGATTCCACCTATGTGTTCAAATATGCCCTTGAGTCCCTCTAATAGACATTCCTGATTTTCACTCTTAAATAATTGAGTATAGCCACCATTGCTGTATGGAAAGGATATATTTAGATAATTACCTTCATATTTAACCCCATTTTCAATAAATGTAGCACTCCCGAAATCTACCTGTGCCTCCCCTGGAGGATGTTCAAGTGGAAGAAAACCTTCCTTTTCCAAATTTAATTCTTTCTTTAATCTCACCACAAGGGTCCTCGCCGAGCGATCTGAGGCATCAAATTCAGGGTATATTTCCTTAAGCCTATCATACACCCTCTTGGCTGTATGCCTTTGTTTATAGGGTGCATTTCTATCCTCCGTAAGCCATTCTCTCACCTCACCCTCATAGGGTGTCAGTTTTCCAGCTCTCTTTTGTTTAACTCTAGGTTCGATATTAAAGTTATCCTTTTCAACATACTTTTTGACTGTCTCAAAATCATGGCCTGTTATTTTTGCTATTCCTCTTAAATTTTTTCCTTCAAATTTCTTCAGGTATCTGATACGATATATTTGATCCATTGTCAGCATCTCCTTATTCTCCTTTTCAGTGTCGTTACTAAAAAGGATATTATTATTCAGGGGTGCTTGCAATGGATTTATTGCTTTTGCAGGGATTTTTAACTTCCGAACTGTTTGGTTTCTATTTTACCAAATACAATATGTATCTTGGAAGATATCAGAAATATCATCAGGATTTTTACACTTACTCGTAATGCGAATAAGTACTTTGTGTTTTGTATTATCATATATTCTATTGAAAGAAGTATAAATAATTTGGTCGACCATAAATACCACCTCTTACTATATAAGTGTCTTAATAAGTTAAAATAGTTTCACAAAGTTAAAATTATTGTTAAAAAGCTGTTTGCAATTGCAAACAGCTAACTAAATAGTATGTATAGTAATATGTTCTAAAATGCATTATTGCTCAGTTTAACAGTTGTATTATTGAGACAAACTTACATTAGCCATAATTAGCCCTTTAAATGATATTGTAAATGTTTCGTATAAAATAAATAATGAGTCGCATTTCTATTATATTCTTATTTTCTATACTTCCGATAATA
>CAZUTD010000217.1:0-3104 GCA_964623185.1 uncultured Clostridiaceae bacterium | reverse complement strand
ATTGACATATAAAATTTATGATGATAATATAGCATCGAACAAGAAAATACAAACTTGATACCCTTATCAAGAGCGGTGGAGGGAAGGGCCCGATGAAACCCGGCAACCATAATTGGTATGGTGCTAAATCCCTCAGAATTTGAGTTCTGGAAGATGAGGAAGCCATATTAGGTTAAAGGAGCCTCTTCTTTTAAAAGAAGGGCTTTATTTATTTTCTATTAACGACTTGAACCAGTGTGGAAATTATACCCATAAAACAATTATTTAAACAAGTATTTAAACAAGGGAGGAAAATTTAATGTTAAGACGATTATTTACTTCTGAATCTGTAACGGAAGGACATCCTGATAAAATATGCGATCAAATTTCTGATGCAATTTTGGATGCAATTTTTGAAAAAGATCCTAGGGCAAGAGTTGCTTGTGAAACATCAGTAACAACTGGCCTGGTATTGGTGGCGGGAGAAATTACCACAGACTGCTATGTAGACATATCAAAAGTTGTCAGAAAAACCCTTGTTGAGATTGGTTATACCCGGGCAAAATATGGGTTTGATGGTGATACCTGTGCGGTCTTAACTGCTATAGATGAACAGTCACCTGATATTGCCCTAGGCGTGGATGAGGCTCTAGAAAGTAAACAAGGCGAAATGAAGGATGAATTAGAAGCAATTGGTGCCGGTGATCAAGGTATTATGTTTGGCTATGCCTGTAACGAAACTCCGGAACTTATGCCCCTCCCGATTGCATTGGCCCATAAATTAGCAAGACGGTTAACAGAAGTTAGAAAGGATAATACCCTGACCTACTTACGACCCGATGGAAAAACCCAGGTAACGGTTGAATATGAGGATGATAAACCCCTAAGGGTAGACACAATTGTCATCTCAACCCAACATAGCCCCGAGGTGGATATAAAAACAATTGAGGCTGATATGAAAAAACATGTTATAGACAAAATTGTGCCTCCGGAATTACTGGATGATAAAACTAAATATTATATTAATCCTACTGGAAGATTTGTAGTTGGGGGTCCCCAAGGGGATGCTGGCCTAACCGGAAGAAAGATTATAGTAGATAGTTATGGAGGATATGCACGGCATGGTGGGGGAGCTTTTTCGGGCAAGGATCCTACAAAGGTAGACCGTTCGGCTGCCTATGCTGCCAGGTATGTGGCAAAAAACATAGTTGCAGCGGGCTTGGCTGATAAATGCGAACTGGCATTGGCATATGCTATCGGAATAGCACAACCAGTTTCTGTAATGGTTGAAACATTTGGTACTAGTAAAATAAGCGAAGATAAATTGGCAAAATTGGTTAAAAAGCATTTTGATTTAAGACCAGCAGCTATTATTAAAAATTTGGGTCTAAGACGGCCAATTTATAGGCAGGTCGCAGCATATGGGCATTTTGGAAGGACGGATTTGGATCTGCCATGGGAAAAAACAGATAAGGCAGAAATACTTAAAAATGATGAAATAGTAAAAGGCTAAGAAGGAGAGAGGGGTATAACCTCTCTTTTTTTATGTCTTTTTTTAATTCTTGATGGGATAGGGGATTTTCTGAGGGTCAAATCTGCCCAATCCTAATTAGCTAGTATAATAATCTGCCCTTATAATGGGTTTGCCGGTAATAAAGAAAGGTGCATCTTTATAAGGGATGTTAAAAATTGAATTATGAATTTGAGGAGATAGCCAGTAAAGCTTTGGCAGGCGATAAGGAAGCAGTTGCAGATATTCTAACCAGGCTAAGACCCCTGGTTATTGCTTATAGCAGTAGGTATGGGGGCAGGCAGGGAATGGACGAGGATTTTTTCCAGGAAGGAATGTTGGAAGTTCTAGAAGGCTTGGTGGATTATGACCCTGGGAGGGGGATTCCTTTTTTGGCCTATATTACCACTAGGATTCGCTATTACTACTTTAACAGGAGGAGAAAACAAAAGTTTCATTATTCGCTTGAAAAGCCTGTGCGGGATGGTGGCATATCAACTTTCGGTGATTTACTAGAAGATGCTGAGTGTGATATAGAGGGGGACTACCTGAAATATGAAACAAATGAGGAGTTAAAAATGGCTATGGAAAAATTAAGCCATTGCCAGAAAGAAATTGTGGAGGAATATTATTTTGGACATAAAACTCTCAAGAAGATTGCCCTAGAAAGGGGGATACACCCAGTTTCTGTTGCAAAAACTAAGGGCTTAGCTTTGAGAAAGTTAAAAAAGATTTTGGAGACAAGGTACTAAACTTTGCTTGGTGAAAACATTTATTACATGTAGGCTGCAGCTACAGGCTTTAAACAGGAAGGATTAAACATGGGAGAGGGGAGGTGGACTATATGCCAATATCAACAATAGGTCAGGCATCAAGAATCAGGTTACAGTTTGTGGAAAGCAGGGACCCTGAGGGAAATGAAAAGCTATCTTCAAAGAGCTATAGTAATTTAAAACCCGAGGCAGAAGATTTGTCAGTATATAATGTGGCAACAAGCATTGTGGGGCTTCAAGAAAAGGAAATCAAGGCAATTGTTAGGATTGACGAAAAAGAATTAGTAGGGGCATAGGAGACGGTCATTATAGTATGGTTCAAGGGAGGTGAGCATAGTTGAAAAAGGTATTGGAAATGGTTTTTAAAAAGGATGATGGTAAAACCTCTAAGCTAACGGTTGCCAATGTTAGGGAAGATATAACACCAGGCCAAGTAAAAACAGCCATGGAGACTTTAATAGATGAAAATGTTTTCCTTATGGCTGGCGGGGAATTATCAGAAATCCATGCAGCAAAAATAATTACAACAGAAGAGGAAGTTTTGGAATTAGTATAGGGAAGAGACTTCTGTCTTTTCCCCCAAAAATAAAGGTGGTGGAAAAAGATGACGGAAGTGTTGAATCAAATTGCTAACCTAGGTTTTCCTATTGTGTTATCCATCTATCTTTTGGTTAGGATAGAAGGTAAACTACAGGGTCTTACTGTTAGCATAAATGAATTAGCAAAATCCATAGGAAACCTCTCTCAATAATGAGAGAGGTTTTTCTGTATCAAGTTTCTACGAGGTTTAATTAATTATAAAAATCTTGTAAGAATGTGCAGGTCTTTGTATGGTATAAATA
>CAZUTD010000216.1:0-3118 GCA_964623185.1 uncultured Clostridiaceae bacterium | reverse complement strand
AACTTCACTAATACTTATCTTCCCCTGGAAGAGTTCAAAAATTATATAAGAGAAGCATTAATTGAAGATGTGGTTGAAATAGCTATATCAACACGACCTGATTGTATTG
Source organism: uncultured Clostridiaceae bacterium (assembly GCA_964623185.1). Taxonomy (GTDB): domain Bacteria; phylum Bacillota; class Clostridia; order Peptostreptococcales; family Natronincolaceae; genus CAYMGQ01. The sequence goes on along the minus strand of CAZUTD010000216.1, from coordinate 3,009 downwards.
CGGAGGAATATCTGGATTTTTTACAGACAGTTGAATTAGAACATCCTGTTAAAATTAGTTTTGAATTAGGACTGCAAACAGTAAATTATCATACTTTAACAAGAATAAACAGGGGACATACCCTAGCCGAATTTATTGATGCTGTTTTACAAATTAAGAAATATGATTTTGAAATATGCTGCCATTTGATATTAAACCTACCATGGGATAATGAGGATGATGTTATTGAATGTGCAAAAATCATCTCAGTATTAAACATCCATCAGGTAAAATTGCATGCCCTTTATATAATGGAAGGCACAATTTTGGGAGAAATGTATAAGAGGGGTGAGATTGAACTAATTTCTGTTGGAGAATACCAAAAACGGGTTATAATATTCTTGCAATATTTGCGGTCCCATATAGTTGTTCAAAGGTTAATTGGTAGGGCTCCAGAGGAAAACAGTTTGTTTGTAAATTGGGATATGAGCTGGTGGAAAATAAGGGATGAAATACATAATACAATGATTGAAAACGGGTATTTTCAAGGGCAAAAATGTGATTATTTATCCGGAAAGGCACTGAAAGGAATATAGGCAAATCAAAATTATTTGCTTACCCCTGGATGGTAAGTTTTATCTTAATTGCACCCTGTGAAAACTATTAACATAAGATTAAAGACTTGATTTATTCCCTTTCTTTCAGGGACGCCTTGTAATCCCCCTCTAAAATTATTGAATAGCGGGCAAACTCTTATTAGATAAAGAATAAATTGTCAAATTTTTTAGAAACTTGCAGGAAAGCATCTGAATTTATCGAATATTAATTTAAAGGTTAAAAACAATATTTTTACTCATAATGAATTATGATAGGAGGCCGGGAAAAATGATAAAACTGATAGTTGGTGAAAAAGGAAGCGGTAAAACTAGAGTATTAATTCATGATGCTAACGAAGCAATAAAAAAGGCTAAGGGGCATATTGTCTATATGGATATAGATAATAGCCGTATGTTTCAAATAGATTATAAAATAAGGTTTATGGGAACCAAGGAATATGGCATATTATGTGAAGAATCTTTCTATGGATTTATCTGTGGAGTTATAGCCTCCAACTATGATATCGAAAGCATTTATATTGATAATTTAACAGGGATTTGTGCTTGTAAATTAGACCAATTAGAAACACTTTTTAAGAAAATAAGTCAATTGGAACTAAAATATAACACAAGTTTTATCTTTACTGTAAACGGGACTGAGGATAAACTGCCGGATTTCTTGAAGGGCTATATGATACAAGAGTTACAATAAATAAAAGAATATAGGGAATGCACCTTATGTTTTTCTTTAGTTAGGATAAAGATATTGCAATGCTTGTGATATGCAAGGGAATTTGCTATATGGGAAAAGATATGTATAATAAGGATATATGGTGAAAAAAATAAGTTCTATATAAGATATTTAGGAGGGTTACGATGAAAACTAAAGTTGGTATTAATGGATTTGGAAGGATAGGAAAGGCTGTACTAAAGGCATCCCTAGAAAAAGAAAGCAATATTGAGATAGTGGCCATTAACAGTACGAGTGGTCCGGAAAGACATGCTCATATCTACAAGTACGATTCTATTTATGGCACAGTAAAAGAAGATGTTAAACCCATAGAAAATGGTCTAGTAGTGGGAGACAAAACTATAAGTTTTACCGCCTTTAGAAATCCGGAAGAAATACCTTGGGCTGAAATGGGCGTAGAAATTGTTATTGAATCCACAGGAATATTCCTAACCAAGGAAGATGCTTCAAGGCACTTACAAGGTGGAGCAAAAAAGGTGATTTTATCAGCACCTGCAAAGTCGGGTGAAGATATAACAATAGTAATGGGTGTGAATGAAAAAGACTATGACCCTGACAAACATCATATTATATCTAATGCTTCCTGTACCACTAATTGTTTGGCACCGGTGGTCAAGGTTCTAGAGGAAAGTTTTGGTATAGAATCCGGTTTAATGACAACAATCCATGCTTATACCAATGACCAAAAAATACTAGATCTACCCCATAAGGATTTAAGAAGGGCCAGGGCAGCTGCAGTATCAATTATCCCAACTACAACCGGCGCTGCTAGGGCAGTAGCAAAGGTGCTTCCCCAATTAGACGGTAAGCTTAACGGGATGGCTATGAGAGTGCCTGTTCCTGTTGGTTCTGCTGTAGACTTGGTAGTAAACCTCAAAAAACCTGCCACGCCAGAAGAGGTAAATGCTAAGTTTAAGGAAGCGGCAGAAGGTCCAATGGAGGGAGTTTTGGGATATTCAGAAGAACCTCTTGTATCTATTGATTACAAAATGGACCCCAGGTCATCCATTGTAGATGCCCTGTCCACCATGAAAATTGGTGAAAAGATGGTCAAAGTCCTATCATGGTACGATAATGAATGGGGTTATTCTTACAGGATTGTTGATTTGGCTAATTACATTGCAAACAAAGGATTATAAAATTCTAACCAGGGCTGCTGTGTTTTGTAAATACGGTGGCCTTTTTTAATTGGGGGATAAGGATAGAAAATGATAAATTTACTTCAATCATAGTATATTAGCAAATTACATTATAATAAAATAATATTATTGTTAAATGGAAATATAATAAAATAGTGATATAATAGAAAAGTGTAGTCAAACTATGATTTAATTTTTGAGTTTAATGGGGTGATAGCATGGAAAATATGGAATGGAGAAAATTTTTAATTCCTTATGAACAAGCTGTAGAAGAATTAAAGGTAAAATTTAAAAGTATTCGTAATGAATTGAGAACTATTGGCGAATATTCCCCTATAGAATTTGTCACTGGCAGGGTGAAAAAGTTATCAAGCATTTTGGAAAAAGCTAAGAAATTAGAAATTGCACCAGAAGATATAGGTGAAAAGATTGAAGATATAGCGGGTATAAGAATTATGTGCCAGTTTGTTGAAGATATTTACACAGTAGTTGATTATATAAGGGATAGGGATGGGCAAGACCTTGAAATAGTACTTGAAAAGGA
>CAZUTD010000215.1:309-3160 GCA_964623185.1 uncultured Clostridiaceae bacterium | reverse complement strand
GATGGAGTATGCTAAAATACTTAATTTAATATACTTATTACAATATGTTTTTTTGGCATAACAAATAAACAATAATATTTTTTAAAACATCGGTTATCTTAAACTCTATACAACCTCTGTTTTCTCAAATATTATTGCTTAGTATATTTATATTAAAATGCCTTCAAAAACCCTTTTATGCACCCCTTAATGCCTTTAATGTCTGCCTTTGCCATGTTCGCCTTCCATCGTTTATACATGGTAGGTTGTCTATACTCCCTGGCAATGCTGTCTTTATCTTCTTCTTTACTATTCTTTTCTCTAATTCCACTATTCTTTTCTCTTTTTTGTTTTCTTTTTTCTTCTTGCTCATAAGTTCATATATATCTCCGCCATTTGCTTTGTATACTCTTAATCTTGCTATTTGATCTGCTCCTATTAAACTCCATCCCATTGGTCGTGAACTTAATCTAGAGGATAATACATGGCTTATATGGCCTTCTGCGCTACAGCCTAACCCTTCTTCCATACCTTTTTCTATCCCTTTCCAGTTATTTAGTATATATCGTTTGCTTTTCTTTACTGCTTCTTTTTTAGTTTCTGATTCTGTTTCTTCTATTATGAAGTCCAAAAGTTCTTTTACCCCCTGTTTGTTGTGTCTATCTATGTAGCCCCACAGAGGGCCAAAGGTTTGTGGCATATGGGCTGTTGTTTTTCTTACATACTTTGATAGATGAAAGTAATCTAGGACATATTTACTTCCCTTTATCCAGTTTAAACCTTCCTTTATCCATCTTGCCCCATCCCCTGAAAGATATATTTTTTCTACTTTGTCTAAATCATATGCCTCTTCCAGGTAATCAGCTACCTCCAGCCATAAATCCTCTGTAGCTTTTAGTGATCCTGTGAAATATCTTTTGTTTATCAGTTCATATCTTCCCTTTGATTTAAATTCCCTTCCCTCGTGAACATAAATTAATTTTATCTCTTTATTTTTTCCATGCTGCATGGCTACGTGGTCTTCGTCTGCCTCTATATATATTATTTTTACTTCCCTTTTTTCAACTGGTGATTTGGCATCATTATTCTCTATATTGCCTAATTTTCTTATGCTGTTTAGTACTGTTTGCTTAGTTACCTGTGCATTTGATGATGCTTTAATCCCTGCTTTGTGGTATGAATTATCTATTGATTCTTTTATCAATTCTGATTCATAAGATAAATCCATTCTTTCATAGGGTCCAATTCCAACCATCGCATCTGATAGATATTCATATGTTCCATCCTTTTTATTTTTATAATATGTTCTTTGATAATTAACTTCTCCAAACTTTGTTATTAGTGTTTTTTTATCATTTCTTCTTTGTATGTAATATTCCCGTTTTCTAATATCTGAATCTCTTATGGTTTCATCTAATATTTCCAATGCTTCTTCTACTATTTTAACCCCTATCTCATCCAGTGACTTACTAGTGTTTATGATAAATTTAGATATATCTTTGCCCTTTAATATTAGGTCTTCCAAATTCTTTTTCATGTCAACAGTGATTTTTTCTACTATTTCGTGTATAATTGTATTCATAAGAATAGCCTCCTCTATGTTTGGTGTGTTGCTTAGCACTTCCATCATAACATATGAGGCTATTATTTTGTTGTTATTACTTTCCGGTATTTTAACTGGACTGGGGTTATTTTTGCTAGGGCTGCGGTTTTTAACAGAAGGGCTTTACCATATAAGCTCCAATAGGCTAAAAACATTTATGCAAAACATACAGCTTTCACCTGTGCTTGGGGTTTGCATTGGGGCAATAATTACTTCCCTTCTCCAATCTAGTAGTAGTGTTACCCTTATAATTGTCAGCCTTGTAGAAGCAAGACTTTTAACCCTCTACCAGGCCACTGCAATGATTATGGGGGCCAATATTGGCACCACAATCACTGCGCAAATCATTGCCTTCCAGCCAGATAAATATATTTTTATCCCTTTTTTTGTTGGCATTATGTTTTCTTTTTTTAAAAAAAGAAGAAAACTTCGCTTTTTAGGAGAAGTCCTGCTAGGTTTTAGTTTAATTTTTATTGGGATGGATATATTGAGTAAGGGGCTTTCCCCCCTGCAAGACCTTATAAGATTTCAAAAGATTCTAATGGAGTTTGGAAAAACACCCATTTTAGGAATAATCATGGGGTTTTGTAGTACCGCAATCATCCAAAGTAGTAGTACAGGAGTCGCCATCCTCCAATCCCTGGCTATGGAAGGTTTAATAGATCCCTTGTCGGCAATATCTATTATTTTTGGACAGAACATTGGCACCTGTAGCACGGCACTATTATCAAGCATCCCCCTAAGTTCGGCGGGAAAAAGGGCTGCCCTCATCCATTTAAATTTTAATCTGTTAGGAGTTATTTTTCTTTTTCCTTTTATCAAGATAATATGTCAGATTTCTATTTTCTTATCACCATATAATCCTGCCAGACAAATTGCCAATGCCCATAGTTTATTTAATATAATTTCCACAATAATATTTATCCCCTTTATAAACATATTTGTAAGGGTTTCAGAATACTTGATAAGGGATTAATTCATAAACAAAACTACACCTTGCTTAAATCAATATGGCAATAGCCTCTTGGATTCTTTTTTAGATATTTTTGATGGTATTCCTCGGCCATGTAGAAGGACTTTAGTTTTTCAATTTCTGTTACAATTGGCATATCATATAGTTTTTGCTGTTCATCTCTGGTTTTTAAAATAATGGGTAAATCCTTGTCGTCCACATAATAAATTCCGGTCCTGTATTGACTACCTATATCCGGCCCTTGACGATTTTCTACAATGGGGTTAATAATTCCCCAAAATTTATTCAATATACCT
>CAZUTD010000215.1:0-299 GCA_964623185.1 uncultured Clostridiaceae bacterium | reverse complement strand
TAAATCAATAATTCTTTCATCAAAAGTTAGGTGGCAAACTTCCGCATGGCCTGTAAGCTGATTGCACACCTCTTCGTAACTGGGGTCTTTTGTGTAACCATTTGCATAACCCACTTTTGTTTCTATAACCCCGTCTATTCGTGAAAAATATTCCTCTACACCCCAAAAACAACCACCTGCTAAGACTATTTTCTTCATTTATCAAGACCTCTCTTTCCTTTTCTTAAACAAGTCCTTAAGGGCTAATCTTCGTCTTTTAAATCATAATACCTTATATTTTCATCTTTTATATTTTTAGA
>CAZUTD010000214.1:0-3259 GCA_964623185.1 uncultured Clostridiaceae bacterium | reverse complement strand
GCAAAGGTCAGGGCGTATTTGTTGGGCTTTATACCAGTAAAAGATATAAATATTAAAGGGGGAATTCAAGAATGGAGGCAGCCTTAAAACTTAAGTTACTAGCCTATACACCAGGGGCAGATGCCTTGGTAGCAAAAGGCGGTAAACTTTGCTATTATCCTGGAGGGATAGATGAATTAGAAGAGGACTTGACGGAAGATAAGGTAGCAAGATTTGTGAGTATGCTAGCGGAGATGCAGCACGAATCTCCCCTGGAACATGCCGTATTTACATTTGGGATTGAGGGGGTTTCAAGAAGCCTAACCCATCAACTAGTCCGGCATAGGATAGCTAGTTACTCCCAAAAAAGTCAAAGATATGTAAAGGAAGGCAGTTTTCAATACATTATTCCAGAGGAAATTAAAAATAATCCACAAGCAAAAAAAACCTTTATAAAGGCCATGGAAAACATCCAGACAGCCTATGATAAGATAAGCGACGAACTATTAATAAAAAGCATAAGGGAGTTATATGCTCATAAGGAGATAATCCCGGCTGACCAAATAATGAATTTAGATAATGCTAAGATACTACAGGACTGTAGGGAAAATTTCAAAAGGGATTATAATAGGCTAGAAAAACTAGCTATAGAAAATGCTAGGGCAGTTTTACCCAATGCATGCGAAACAAAAATTATAGTTACAATGAATGCCAGGACCCTTTTACACTTTTTTGAAAAGCGATGTTGTAATCGTGCTCAAGAAGAAATACAAAACTTGGCAGTTCAAATGTTGAAGTTGGTAAAAGGTGTTGCACCAAACATATTTAGATTTGGAGGACCAGCTTGTGTATATGGTCAATGTCCTGAGGGAAAGATGACCTGCGGAAAAATAAAAGAAGTTAGGGATAGATTTAAAAATATCTAGTTAAATAAGAGGTGGAATAGTCTTGTCGAAAGATACAATTGAAGGAAGAAATCCTGTTATGGAGGCATTAAAATCAGGCAGGGAAATTGAAAAGATATTAGTTGCAAAAGGTGCTAGGGAGGGGTCTATTAACAAGATTATTGGCATGGCTAAGGACAAGAGCGTCTTTTACCAGTATGTCGAAAGGCAAAAACTTGATGAAATAGCTACGACAAATAATCATCAGGGTGTAATTGCCCTGGTTGCTGCCTATAAATATAGGGACCTGGATGATATACTTGAAATAGCAAAAAGAAAAAACCAAGACCCATTTATAATTATACTGGATGAAATTATGGATCCCCATAATCTAGGTTCTATTATGCGGACGGCGGACGCCGTCGGTGCCCATGGTATAATCATACCTAAGAGGCGGTCTGTAGGATTAACCGCTGCTGTAGCAAAGACTTCTGCGGGTGCCATAGAGTATGTGCCTGTAGCAAAGGTGTCCAATATAGCCCAAACTATAGAAAAATTAAAGCAAAATGGTCTTTGGATAGTGGGGGCTGACAGCGGGGGAGATAGGGATTATTTTTATGGAGATATGAAAGGACCTCTTGGTTTGGTCATAGGTAACGAAGGTAAAGGGATTTCAAGACTTGTTAAGGAAAAATGTGACTTCATAGTAAAAATACCAATGCTGGGTAAACTTGCATCTTTAAACGCTTCGGTAGCAGCAGCAGTATTAATGTATGAGGTCCATAGACAAAAAAGCATGACCAATTAAGAGGGTTGGAGCGAGAGCTTTACAGAGAGATGGGTGGTAAACCTTGAAGGACTATTTAATATTAGATGGATATAATGTAATAAATGGTTGGCCGCAACTTAAGGAATTGCTTGTTAAGGATCTTGAGGAAGCTAGGGTACAACTAATAGAGATGATGGCAGAGTACCAAATTTATAAAGGATTTGATGTTATCATAGTATTTGATGCTCATCTAGTTAAGGCTAGCATGGGGAAGGATTATAAGGTAAAAGGCGTTCAGGTGATATACACAAAGGAGAGGGTAACTGCAGATAACTATATTGAGAAATTTGTTATGAATTTATCCAAACGTGATCGTGCATCTGTTGTTACCAATGATTGGACCGAGCAACAAATGATTTTAGGTAGTGGTGCCGCAAGAATACCTGTGAGGGAATTAATACTTGATTATAATAATTGCAAAATAAATATCCAGAAGGAAACTGAATTTTTGCAACAAAAAAAGGAATTTTTATCAGATAGACTTGACCCATCAGTTTTAGGAAAGCTTGAAAAATTCAGAAGAAGGTCATGAAACTTCTTGACTTAATGTAATAAAGTGGGGTATAATTATAGCAAAGTTTTTGGTTTTTTTTAAAATATTATGGGGGCGATATGGGTGAGCTTGGGACTAGCTAAGAATGAAGAAATCGTCATTGAGAAAAAAACAGGATCGGATGAACTAATGGTGGAAGCTGCAAAAGATGGGGACACAGAGGCTTTAGAATTGTTGATAAAGAAATATAAAAACTTTGTGCGTGCCAAGGCTAGGTCATATTTTTTAATTGGTGCAGATCGGGAAGATATTATACAAGAAGGGATGATAGGTCTATACAAGGCTATCCGTGATTATAGGCCGGACAAGCTAGCCTCCTTTAAAGCTTTTGCTGAACTATGCATAACAAGGCAAATCATTACTGCCATTAAAACAGCTACACGGCAGAAACACATTCCCTTAAACTCCTACATATCTTTGAACAAACCAATTTATGATGAGGAATCTGATAGAACCCTGCTAGATGTCATATCGGGCCATAAAATTACAGATCCTGAGGAGCTCATGATTTGTAAAGAGGAATTAATACATATTGAAGGAAAAATAGGCGAGATATTAAGCGATTTAGAATTCCAAGTTTTAATGATTTATTTACAAGGTAGATCATACCAGGAAATTGCGCTAGACTTGAACAGGCATGTAAAATCTATTGATAATGCCTTGCAAAGAGTTAAGAGGAAACTGGAAAGATACCTTGAAACAAGGGATGAATAAGGGGTTTTTATCCAGATGGGAAACCTTGTTGACAAGGGTAAAAGCAAGTAGTAAAATAATGGACGTATAGCTATTAAGAAAATAAAAGGATTTATTAGGAACAAATATTCTAGCTTGGAAAGGCTGCCGGGTCTCACTCGGTTTTGGAGTGGACCTATGACACTTAAACTAGGAAATTGAATAATTAAGAAAGAATCCTATTGAAAATCAAAATAAAAGTGGTGGGAATACCAAAAAAGGTGGAACTATTACTTAGAAATTTTTAAAAACGAGGAGGAGAAAAGAATGGCAAAAGCAAAA
>CAZUTD010000213.1:0-3271 GCA_964623185.1 uncultured Clostridiaceae bacterium | reverse complement strand
ACATTTAAAATTGTGGGGGCTCTTATTAAATTTTTTAAATATAAATATTATTGATTTTTGAAATTTTTTGTATTCTTTCTTCGGCCATTTTGTCAGCTGCCTTATAAGTGGGAATGTTATCTCTTTTAGCTATTTCGAAGATCCTTGTGACCGCATCATAAATAGCGGAAGCTCTTGCCATGGCCCTATCCCTATCATAACCTTGTAATTCCTCATAAACATTGATTACTCCACCACTATTTATCACATAGTCCGGAACATAGAGAATTCCTTTTTCACCCAGAGTATCTCCATGCCTTTCCTCTGCTAACTGATTATTTGCGGAACCTGCAATTATTTTGCATTTCAATTGGTCAATAGTATTGTCATTAATAATAGCACCCATTGCACAGGGTACAAATATGTCGCAGTCTAGCCCGTAGATTTCATCTTTCTGGACAGCTTTTGCTCCTAGTTCCTCTACTGCTTTTTTAACATTTTCCTCTACTATATCTGTTACAAATAATTCTGCCCCATCCTTATGTAGGTATTTACATACATCGTAGCCAACTGCACCTATGCCTTGAACAGCTACTTTCTTTCCTTTTAATTCCTCAGTGCCATAGGCTTCTTTGCTTGCGGCAAGCAAACCCCTATATACTCCAAATGCAGTAACTGGAGCGGGGGCACCACCCTTACCTGCTACACCGGCAATATAATCAGTCTCTGACCCGATATATGCTAGGTCCTGAAGGGTTATGTTCATATCTTGGCCGGTTATAAATCTTCCGTTTAAACTTTCCACAAACCTTCCGTATGTTCTAAACAACTCTTCGGATTTAATTTTTTTGGGGTCCCCAATAATAACAGCCTTTCCACCACCAGCATTTAGACCTGCTGCAGAATTTTTATAGGTCATTCCCCTAGCCAATCTTATTGCATCCACAATTGCATCTTCTTCAGATTCATAGTCCCAAAACCTTGTTCCACCCAAGGCTGGACCTAGGGTTGTATTGTGCACACAGATGATAGCTTTTAAACCAGTAGCATTGTCTTGGAAAAACATCAGCTGTTCATAATCATCTTCCTTTAAATAATCAAAAATCTTCATATAAACCCTCCTTGTTTTAGAAATATTCTCACTATTCGGCATACAAATGATTGATTTTGAAAAAGATATGCTTGTTTATATAGAAGTGGCAATATTCAGTCTTCTACTATATTTAATTATATACATTTTTTTATAAATTTCAAGCCTTAGTGCTAATGCTCCTTAGCCTACGACCTGATTGATTATTATTTGGCCTATCTGTGAGAAAACAGCTTTTTATAATCCTTTCGTAGAAAAGTATAGGGCGAACTGATTTAGTCAATAATATATGAATGTTGAGAGGAGTGGTTTTATGACAATTAAAATTGGCATACCAAGGGGTCTGTGGTTCTACGATTATTACCCACTGTGGCAAAGTTTTTACGAGGAATTGGGAGCTGAGGTGATTTTATCTGGGGTCACTAATAAGGAGATATTAGATAGCGGGGTAAAAAACACAGTTGATGAAGCCTGTTTACCAGTGAAAATATTTCAGGGCCATGTTCTGGATTTAAAAGCTAAGGTGGATTACATCTTTTTACCAAAGATCATGAGCGTTTATAGAAATGAATATACATGCCCCAAATTTTGCGGATTACCTGAAATGGTGGGCCACTCTGTTAAAGGAATGCCCCCCTTTATTGATAACAAAATCAACTTTAATAATTCAAGGAAAAGTTTAGACAAGACTATTTATGATTTTGCCACCTATATTACAAAAAACCCTTTTAAAATAAGAAGGGCATATTATAAGGCCTTGGAAAATTATTATGATTATAAATTTAAAATGAAAGAAGGGTTACTGCCTATTAATGGCAGGTTATCCAATTATAAAAATGCAGGTTCTATCACCATTGCAGTATTGGGACATTCTTATAACATCTATGATAATTATATTTCAATGGGTTTAATTGACAAGTTGCATAAGCAAGGGATAAGGGTATTAACAGCAGAAATGCTGGGTTATAAAAATATAAATAAGTATGCCCACACACTGGAAAAGCAAATGTTCTGGAGTTCTGGAAGAAAGATACTGGGTGCAGCTATCTACCTTGCCCAAAGCAAAAATATAGACGGGGTAATTTATCTATCGTCCTTTGGATGTGGTATTGATTCTATTGTCCAGGAGCTTGCACAACGGCGGATACGAAAAGATGGGGGAATACCTTTTTTATTAATTACTATCGATGAGCATACAGGTGAAGCGGGGGTAAATACCCGGCTGGAGGCTTTTATAGATATGATTGAATGGGGGAGGAAAAATGAAAATAACATTTCCACATATGGGTAATCAATACATTGCAAGCAAGGTCTTATTAGAGGAATTGGGGTTAGATCCTATTATACCTCCCCAAACCAGTCAGGCCACTTTAGATTTAGGCACGAAGTATTCCCCTGAATCTATTTGCCTGCCTCTTAAAATTAACATAGGAAATATTTTAGAAAGTGTTGGAATGGGGGCAGATACTGTTGTTTTTACCGGTAGTTGCGGCCCGTGTAGATTTGGATATTATACTATATTACAAAAAGAAATATTGAAAGAACTAGGTTATGACCTGGATTTTATCCTTTTAGATCCACCAAAAGGGGATTATAAAAAGTTTTTTAAATCCATCTTTAAGTTAACGCAAACTAGTAACCCCTATAAAATAGGAAGGGCATTAAGAAAAGCTGTGAAAATATTATACCAAGTGGACGCATTGGACAGGATGGCGCATTATAAGAGGCCAAGGCAGAAAAAGGCAAATGAGGTGGATTTTTATTATGAAAGATTCCATAAAGAAGTTAGAAGAGTCCATGGGTATAAGGCAACTTCGGAATTAATTAAGCAAACTAAGGAGAAATTTTTAGGTGTGGAAGAAGACCCGGCAAAAGAAATACTAAAAGTAGGTATTGTGGGAGAAATTTATACAATTATTGAGCCTTTTGTTAATTTTCAGGTAGAAAAGAAGTTAGGGGAAATGGGAATTGAAATTGAAAAATCCTTGGAAATTAGCACATGGTTAACTGAACATTTATTTTTAAATCCGTTTAAATTAACTAGCCAGGGCAAAATTAATAGTAATGCCAAACCCTACTTAAAAACTATGATTGGTGGTCATGCAAGGGAAACTATCGGATATTTTACCCAATATGCAAAAAGAAATTTTGATGGGATTATTCAAATTTATCCCTTAACATGCATGCCAGAAATTGTTGCCC
>CAZUTD010000212.1:0-3326 GCA_964623185.1 uncultured Clostridiaceae bacterium | reverse complement strand
ATAATTTCAGTTCATAGTGAAGCCTGCATTCATTTAGATAGAACCATAGAATATATAAAGCACTTTGGTATAAAAGCTGCAGTGGCACTAAATCCAGCCACTTCTCTTACAGATATCGAATATGTACTGGAAAAATTAGATATGGTTTTGATTATGACGGTGAATCCTGGCTTTAGCGGGCAAAGTTTTATACCGGCTATGATCCAAAAAATAGTTGACTTGAGATCCATGATTGAGAAAAAGAAGTTGGATATTGATATACAAGTAGATGGTGGTATAAAAACTGATAATATACATCTTGTAGCTAAAGCTGGGGCAAATATAATTGTAGCAGGTTCAGCTATTTATAACAGCGAAAATATTGGTGAAACCGTAAAATTATTAAGGAAAAATGCCACAAATTTATAGTTTAAAAATCAATTATTAAAATGATACCGTGATAAAATATTTTTAAAAACAGCTTAATGCCACTTAATTAATGCGTAAAAAGAGTGGCATTTTATTTTTTTTTGAATATAATGATAATAATTAACTATGGTGGGTGATTTTATGTTTCGAAGGAGAAGGGGGATATCTTTATCGAAATTTATAGGACTTGCAATATTTATTTTAGGATTGGGAATTTTTTTATATATTTTACCATTTAAAATTTGGATTTGTATCTTTTCCATTATTTGCATGATTGTAGGGGTGATAATTTTTCATTGTTAATTATATTCAAACAAAAAAGCCTACCCATTTTTTAGGTGGCTTTTTTTGACTAAATTGCTCTATTTACTTTACCAGAACGTAAGCATCTTGTACAAACATTGATTCGTTTTGGTGTACCCTCTATGATGACTTTTACCCTTCTTAAGTTGGGTAGCCAGGTTCTTCTACTATGACGGTTTGAGTGGCTAACCTTATTACCATGGATTTTTCCTTTTTTACATATTTCACATATTCTTGCCATTATGAACACCTCCTTCAGGTCCATGTCCAAGCTTTTAAAAACACTATAATATTATCATAATAATTGCTGTCTTGCAATAAGAATGATAAATTAATTAGTTTTAGTTTTAGCATCATATTATGGTCAAATATAAACTATTGGATTGTACTGAATTTGCTTAAATCTAAGATTAAATTATGTATATTGAACTCTTTTATAGTTTAATATACAATGGTATTAGACCTTTGAAATAAACATTGCAATAAATACATATATTATTATATATTATAATTCAAGATAAGACAAATTATCAATATTTATAGGTAGATAGAAGGAGGTTAACAAATGCCAGGGAAATTAACCAATGATATAGGTACAATAATTATCGATGACCATGTATTGGCCTCAATTGCGGGGGCATCGGCCATGGAATGTTATGGATTGGTTGGCATGGCAGCAAAATCTGCTGCTGGTGGATTGGTAGAGTTATTAAAGAGGGAGCATTCTAGTAAGGGCGTTAAAGTGCTAACAGAAAATGATGAAATCTTTATTGAATTGTTTGTTGTAGTAGAGTTTGGAACAAGAATATCTGTAGTTGCAAATAATATTATTGAAAAAGTCAAATATAATATTGAACATCTAACTGGAATGAATGTGAAAAAGGTAAATATTAATGTGCAAGGTGTTAGGGTGCAAAAGTAACTTAGGGAGGTACGAGACTTGAAGCTTGAATACATAGATCAACTATTATTAAAACAAATGCTTATTGCAGGGGCCCAATCTTTAGAAACAAATAAGAGAATTGTAGACGCCCTGAATGTATTTCCTGTCCCAGATGGTGATACAGGTACTAATATGTCATTAACAATGCAGTCAGCGGTTAGGGATATAAAAAGTAGCAAGAGCGGATCCTTGGAGGATGTGGCTAACCTAGCAGCAAATGGATCACTAATGGGGGCAAGGGGGAATTCGGGGGTTATTTTATCCCAACTTTTAAGGGGTTTTGCAAGGGGTGTAAAAGGCAAGGAAAAGCTAAACACAAAAGACCTTGCATATGCCCTAAAATTGGCTTCCGATACTGCTTATAAAGCTGTTATGAAACCAGTTGAGGGGACCATTTTAACTGTTGCAAGAAAAAGTGCTGAATATGCAATTATATTAGCCAAGAAAGAAAAAGATATTATTGTATTTCTCGAGAAAACAATATTACAGGCTGAAGAAACTTTAAAAAGAACACCAGAAATGTTGAAAGTTTTAAAAGATGCTGGTGTTGTGGATTCAGGGGGTAAAGGTTTAATTTATATTTATTTAGGAGCCTTGGGTTCTTTGACAGGCAATATACCTACTACTGAAGATATTGAAATTATGCAACAAACAGTGGAACACGAGGACTATATTGGCAAGGATATTATATTTGGATATTGCACCGAATTTATTGTTAACTCTCCAAGTGCTAGTGTAGAAAAACTTCAAAGTAGGATAGAAAATTATGGGGATTCTATGTTGGTGGTAGGGAACGAAAATGTTATCAAAGTACATATTCATACTGACAACCCCGGTATTGTTTTAGAAGAAGGTTTAAAATTGGGAAATCTAAGTGATATTAAAATAGATAATATGCGTTTGCAGCACAGAAATGTAATGGATACTGAACCTTTGGAAGTTTCCAGGCCAATGATTAAAAAACAGTATGGATTTATCTCTGTAGCAATGGGCGAGGGTCTAACAAATATATTTAAGGATTTTGATATAGATCATGTAATAAAAGGGGGACAGACCATGAACCCTAGTACGGAAGACTTCGTAAAGGCTATAGACAATATCGATGCAGACACTATTTATATTTTGCCCAATAATAGTAATATAATTATGGCTGCGACGCAGGCCAAGGATATCTCCACGAAGGATATCAGAGTTATACCAACTAAGTCTATTCCCCAGGGAATAGCAGCCCTTATGGTTTTTAATTTAGAAAATACGCCAGCAGATAATGAGTTGCAAATGATAGATGCGATTAGAGATGTAAAAACCGGCCAGGTAACTTATGCTGTAAGGGATACAAGTTATGATGATGTTCCAATTAGCAAGGATGATATAATAGGGATTACAGAAAGCAAAATTCAGACTGTTGGAAAAGATGTTTTTCAGACTTCAGTGGAACTAATGAGCAAAATGGTAACAGAAGAAGATGAAATTATAACTATTTATTATGGCGAAGATGTAAAAGATAAGGAGGCAAAAAAACTTTTAGACTACTTTGAAAAAACATATCCAGAATGTGATGTGGAATTGTATTATGGGGGACAGCCCTTATACTATTATATTTTTTCTGTTGAATAATATAATGTTTCAAGCAGGGGGATCGGCAGGTGTGGTGATTAATGGATATCCTAAA
>CAZUTD010000211.1:0-3334 GCA_964623185.1 uncultured Clostridiaceae bacterium | reverse complement strand
ATATTATTAACTACACAGAAATTCCTACTCATTTAAAAAATGCTTTTATAGCTATTGAAGATGAACGGTTTAAAACTCATAACGGCCTTGACTTTAGGCGTATAATTGGTGCTGCTTGGATCAATTTTAAAACTGGTTCAAGACAAGGCGCTAGTACCATTACACAACAATTAGCTAAAAATTTATATTTAATACCCGACCAAACCTATACAAGAAAAATTCAGGATATGTATTATGCTTTGCAATTAGAAAAACAACTATCCAAGGATCAAATCTTGGAGGCCTATTTAAACACAATTAATTTGGGTAGTGGTGCCTATGGGGTTCAGGCAGCATCACAAGTGTATTTTTCCAAGGATGCACAGCATCTTACAATTGCTGAATCAGCACTTATAGCTGGTATTGCTAGAAACCCTAGCCGCTATTCGCCTATTAAAACTCTAGAGAAATCTCAATTGGATGAAGAAAAGCACGAAGTACTAGATGATAGCGACTCAATATATACCATTATATTTAACGATGGTTATCAAGGAAGACAACAATTAGTTTTGAATACTATGAAAAGACTTGGAATGATTTCGGAGACTGAATACAAAACCGCTATTGAGGAAGATATCAAGTCTAGTCTTAGGCCAAACCGTTTTACAGGTGAGCAGGTATCCACTTATTTTTCTGACCTAGTTAAGGATGAAGTTTTAAGTACCCTTGTTTCCAAGGGTTACTCCAGAGAAGATGCCAATGAGATGCTGCACTCCGGTGGTTTAAGGATCTATAGTACTCTTGACTCCAACATTCAAAAAATCCTTGATGAGGAATATGAAAATCAAAATAACTTTACTGACCTTCGGGGAAATCCCCTATTAAATATCGATGATGATGGCAATATTCAGCCCCAATCAGCTATGGTTATTATGGACCATAGCAATGGTGAAATCAAGGCTCTAGTTGGTGGTCGTAGTATCACTGGCCGCAAAATCTATAATAGGGCCTTAAACCCAAGGCAACCCGGTTCTGCCATTAAACCTATTGCGGTATATACTCCTGCAATAGATTCTGGGATGACCACTGCTACTGTAATAGATGAAGTTCCGGTATATTATGACAGGGGAAACCCCTCTAAACCCTATCCGGCAAACTTTGATCGCAGGTACCGTGGTCTTACTACCTTTAGGGACGCAGTCCAAAGGTCTAGTAATGTCGCCGCGGTTATAACCATAAATCAATTGGGCAATTATAACGATAATACTGCTTTTAACATTATGTTTGATTATATGGAGAAAATGGGCATATCCACTGCTATAAGGCCCGAGAATCCCTATATTGCCTCAAATGGTAAAAAATTTGCGGATACTACCTATTCTACTGCCCTAGGTGGCATGACCCTGGGTGTATCACCTTTGGAATTAACTGCCGCATTTAGTACCTTAGCCAATCAGGGAGTTTATATAAAACCTATTACTTTTACAGAAATACATGATAAACATGGTAATATCTTATTTGAAAATAATCCTGATAAACAGAGAGTTGTTTCTCCTGAGGTGGCCTATATTGTTACAGATATGTTAAAATCTGTAGTCACATCAGGTACGGGAACAAGAGCTAAATTAGACAGTGGCAATTCACAAATTCCCGTGGCTGGTAAAACCGGGACTACCAACAGCCAAAAAGATGCCTGGTTTGTTGGATATACTCCTTATTATGTAGCGGCAACATGGATAGGCTACGATACGCCAGATAGACTACCACAGGGTAGCACAATGGCTGCCCAAGCATGGGGTAATATAATGAAGCGGGTTCATAAGGATTATAGTCCGCAAAAATTTCAAACAGCGGATAATATTATTAGGGTCAGCACTTGTAGCAAATCCGGAAAATTACCGACGGAATTCTGTTCGCTGGATCCTAGGGGAAGTACAATTAGAAGTGAAATTTTTATCCGGGGTACAGAACCAAAGGAATATTGCGATGTTCATGTTAAGGCGGATGTTCATATCCCCACCGGCAAATTAGCAACCGAACAAACGCCCCCTTGGGAAATTGAATCTAAAATTTTTATTCAAAGACCCATACCCTATTATCCAGAAGAACACGGTGGTGCTGTTCCCGAGGATTATGCTTATGATTTACCAAAAGAATATTATGACCCATTAGTAGATGGTATATTATATCCTCCTTTTTTCGAAAATCCAGATGATGTCACAAATAATAATGACCTATGGCAGGATGACCCATATCACAATGGTATGCCTGACGCAAACAACAGTGAGGATCTCTTTGAAGGGGATTTAAACCCGCCACTAAATAATCATTAAACAACAAATGATGCAGGTTCCTATATTGGCACCTGCTTCTTTTTTATATTAATTTATCTATCATGTAATCATTTTGAAGATATATGCAAACTCCTAGCAAATAAATTCATTAAAATATCTTACTTAAAGATTGGGAACACTTTGATTTAATTGTAATATTTAACTCCTATTTACTATCTCCTGTAAAGCTTTTGTAATTATGGGTGATCCTATCCTACTATCATCCCTGCCATGCATTTTACCTATATCTCCTATCCCCACAACAATCGGTATTTTGCACTCTCCCACTATGTCTACAGTATCACCATATAGAACTCTGTCATTAGTGGAACTACCAAACTTATTAACAGCCCCTTCAATAATATTTCCACTCGAATCAATGCTAAAATCTGGACATACCCCCACAACCTGCTGCATATTTGATGCAACAACCACAATACCTAGCACCTCAATTGAGGGCTCCTTGGACAATTCGTTTATAATTCTTTCACCTGCCCCCATACCCTCATTACCCTCATCATCTACCATTACAATCACTGGTCCGTATTCTGTTTTATTTATTAATTCTATTATTTCTTCACATGATATGGGAGTTGGATTCCCAGCAGTTTTTGAAATGCACCTAGCTCCTATATTTTTTGCTGCTATTTCAATCGCCCTTTTGGCACAAATATCACCGTCGGTAACCAAGATTATTTTCTTTTTTTTGCACATGTTTTCCCCTTCTATACCCTCCAATGGAGATTTTGCTTATTATGGTATCCCTTGAATTAAAACTATTATCTTATTTCAAAGTCGCCTACAATCCATTACCCACAAAAATCATATTTCCCTCTTTAAAATTTTGATCATTTTTGTCATCTTATCTCATTAAGCTTTTTTTTGTTTCTAAGATTTTCAACATTAACATGTATTGTATTATTTTCGAAGTGATTAATATAATGTTTTTCCTCTATGTTTTCGAGTTTTATTGGATCGATTGTCAATTTATCATAGTAATCAATTTTTTTTAACATTTATTT
>CAZUTD010000210.1:776-3336 GCA_964623185.1 uncultured Clostridiaceae bacterium | reverse complement strand
CCTGAAGTTTTTCTTGTAGTTCTAAAACTTCAAAAATATCTTCGGTATAACCCACAGGTAGCTGGGTCGAATTAGTATAGTAGGGCTCATTTTCACCCTGGGTAAATATTTTGGGGTACATTTTCTTATCTAATCTAGCAAACCTATAGGTAGCCCCTTCCGCCGGTGAAGCCTCCACATTCCATAAGCTTCCTGTCTCTTCCTGGAAAATTTGAATAACTCGATTCATAAATTCCATTATTTCCACAGCAAATTCATTGCCTTCTTCGGTTGTAATATCTACACCCAATAAATTAATACAAGCCTCGTTCATTCCATTAAGACCTATAGTAGAAAAATGGTTTTTAAAGTATTCACCAGTGGCATCCTTGACTTGTTTTAAATAATAACGTGAATAAGGATACAAGCCTGCATTCATATAGTTTTCTAGTATTTCCCTCTTAGCTTCACATATTTCCTTGCTATACTCCATCAGCTTCCTAACCCTAGACTTAAATTCCTCAATATTGGTGGAGATATAACCTATCCTGGCCATGTTTAAAGTTACCACATTGATGGAACCAGTTAAGGGATTCGCCCCGAAAAGACCCCCGCCTCTTTTCCTCAGCTCCCGATTATCTAATCGCAATCTACAACACATAGACCGGACATCCTCGGGAGATAAATCAGAATTTAAAAAATTAGCAAAGTATGGTGTCCCAAATTTCCTTGTCATCTCCATAATGGAATTTGCAACCTCGGAACCCCATGGAAAATCTTCAGTAATGTTAATTGTTGGTATAGGGAAACTAAAAATACGACCCGCACCATCGCCCTCCATCATTACTTCACAAAAAGCCTTGTTAAACATGTCCATTTCTTCTTGGAATTCACCGTAATTCTTATCCGCAATTTTCCCACCCACAATTGCAGGTTCCTTTTTCAAAAGCGGATGGCAAACAATATCTAGGGTAATATTGGTAAAAGGTGTTTGAAAACCTACACGAGTTGGCACATTTAAATTAAAAACAAATCGCTGAATTGCTTTTTTGACCTGTTCATATTCAAGTTCATCATAATATATGAAAGGTGCTAAATATGTATCCAAGCTTGAAACCGCTTGAGCACCAGCAGCTTCCCCTTGTAAGGTATACAGTAAATTAACTAATTGTCCCAAAGCAGATTCAAAATGTTTTGGGGGCTTAGATTCTATTTTACCCCTAGCTCCTTTGAAACCCCTTCTTAAAAAATCCTCCATATCCCACCCACAACAATAGGGTGCTAATAAACCAAGATCATGTATATGTAAGTCGCCTTTAATATGGGCATCTCTTAACTCTTTACGATAAATTTTGCTTAACCAATACTTTTTTGTGATACTTTCTACAATATGGTTGTTTAGCCCCTGCAAGGAAAAACCCATATTTGCATTTTCATTAACCCGCCAATTGTCCAAACTTACATACTCTTCTATCATCTCTTCCGCATCCATAAAAAGATTTCTAACTTCCCTAATCTCCTCATGTTTTTTCCTATAGAGTATAAATGCTTTAGCTGTTTGAGCATGGCCCTCTTCAATTAAAACTTTTTCGACGATATCTTGAATGTCTTCGACACAAGGGATACTTGCACGATAGGTCTCTTTCAGTATATCGACTACTATTTTTGTTAACTTAGCAGCCTTCATTTCATCCTTACCACCCACCGATTGTGCAGCCGCAAAAATTGCATTTTTTATTTTGCTACTATCAAAATCTACAATTTCACCGTTTCTTTTTTGTACCTTTGTTACGCCCATAGCAACCTCCTATTGTATATAAAATTTATTAATCTACTATATATTGTATATATTATATTATTAGTAGAATTTAGACAATAGAACTAAAGACGGAGTTTTTACTTTCTTTTGGTAATTTCTACAGAATACGCCAGTTTACTCCCGAAATTATAGTTTTTGATTTTTTCTTTTTTTGTTTTTTATCCTAATAATCTACACCCATTAAAAATGTCGTCCCTCCATACGAAAAAATCCCGAAAAAAATTGCTATTATTGTGGCTAAATTTTCATGTTGCAAAATTACAAGACCATAATCAAAGGTAAACACTACAATAATAGACATAATAATTGTAGCAAATATAGGTTTTAAGACAACATTTTTGAGTGGTATTGTTAAAGAAATACTTTTTTTCACCTCACGATAATTCAAAATTACCACAATAATATATCCACAAATTGAACCCACGACAGCTCCAACAATATTAAGATGTGTTGCTAATAAAAAATAACTTACAATAATTTTAACTATAACTCCCAAAAATAAATTTTTAACAGGAACAAATGCCTTGTTTAATCCTTGCAATATAGCAGTCAGGGTTTGGGCTATCGCTATAAACAATATATTGCCGGCCAATACTTTTAATATATCTCCGCCAGCTTCCTTGCTGCCCCATAGTAGATGGATAATTGGATTAGACAGAATATAGATTCCTATAGCAGAGGGCAGGGCTATTAGGGTTGTGATTTTTATCCCAGTCTGAATCCTTTTTTTTAGCTCCTTGGTATTTCCTTTGCTATTGGCCT
>CAZUTD010000210.1:0-766 GCA_964623185.1 uncultured Clostridiaceae bacterium | reverse complement strand
TAGCTGGTACAAGGCTGGCTGCTATCGCAGTACTGAAACTTAAGGGAACATTTGTAAGTGTAATAGCCTTGCCTGTTAACCTTCCGTAAAGTATGGTTGCGCCTTCCAATGTATAACCAGCTCCCAACAACCTACCCGGGACGATAATTGAATCTACCAATACCATAACGGAAGATAAAATTGCACCACAACTAATAGGAATGGCTATACAAACAAGATTTTTTATAATAATTATTGTATCATTCCCTTGCCTTGTATAGGTATAAGGGGAAGCATCACCCAAGCTTTTCCCCTGGGTCAAATAGTAAAATAACAACAATAGGGCACCTAAAAAAGCCCCACCTGTTGCACCAAATGAAGCCCCAGCAGCTGCATGGCCGATGCCCTTGCCTATGTATATATAGGCAAGACTTATTCCAATAATCACCCGGCCTAATTGTTCAACAATCTGTGATAGGGCAGTAGGTGTCATAATCTGCATGCCTTGAAAATAGCCCCGAAAAGCCGACATAATTGACACAAAGAACGGTGCCGGAGCCAAGGCCTTAATACAATGATAGGTTTGCTCTGGCCAGTCTAGGAGCGTAATCATATAGGCTGCACCGTAGAATAAAAGGCAGGATGATAACAGGCCAAGCCCTATGATTATATAAAAAGAAATTTTAAACACCCTTGTAGCACCCCTGTAATCACCAAGGGCCATTTTTTCCGAAATCATTTTTGAAATAGCAGCAGGTAGGCCAATAATAGAAATTGAAAGCATGAT
>CAZUTD010000209.1:0-3341 GCA_964623185.1 uncultured Clostridiaceae bacterium | reverse complement strand
CCAACTTCTTCTTGAACTGTAAATACAAAATATAAATCATTAGTTATATTTGACAACCTTTTTAGCACTTCCACCATAACAAAACAACCTATTCTGTCATCTAAGGCTGGCGATATAATTTTATTTTTATCAATTATTATTTGATCATAGTATACACAAACATCCCCTATGGACACATATCTTTCTGCGTCTTCCTTACTTAAAGCTCCAATGTCTATAAACATTTTTTCCAATGATAGTTCCTTTAAATTGTCTATATTTTCACTTCCGATTACACCAACTGTACCATTATCGAAAATGACCCTTTGTGATAAAGCAATGCCAGGTGATATACCACCAACATTAGTAAATCTTATAAAACCTTTATCATCTATATATGTTGCCATTAAACCAATTTGATCCATATGTCCTGCTAACATAATTTTTTTATCATTACCCTTTTTTCTAGCAATTAAATTTCCTAATGGGTCAACTATTATATCGTCTACATAATCATTAATTTCATCTATTATTAACTCCCTGATTTTAGATTCGTTTCCAGAGGGGGAGTAAGTAGATAACATTTCCTTTAGCAGTTCAAAATTTACAGTTTTCATCAAATTATACCTCCCTTACTAATCTCATCTATATACTTAAAAACAAGTTTTTTTGTATTTTCTAAATCCGTTCTACTCAAAACAGAAACAGGTGAATGTATATACCTACATGGTACACCTATTGAAACACATGGAGTACCCATATGTGCTAAATGGAATTTTCCTGCATCGTTTCCCCCAAAGCTGGTCCTGCGGTATTGCCAAGGTATATTATGTTTTGTAGCAGTGTCAATTAGGGATTGCACATATTTTTTTTGATATATCGAAGTTTGATCCATAATGGAAATGGCTGGCCCACCGCCCAAGGTCGTTGCTTGTAAATGTGGTTCAATATCAGAAATATCTGAGCAGGTAGTTCCCTCCAAAACAATCGCCAAATCAACATCCAATTGATTTGCAGCAATTTCCGCACCCCTAAGCCCAATTTCCTCCTGTACTGTGAATACCCCCGTAATATTTACTGGCAGCAATTTGCTTTTAAATAAGTCTATTAGAATATTACAACCAACTCTGTTATCCAAGGCTTTTGCTTTAACCCTGTCCAATCCAAACTCGGTATATTCACTATTGAAGCTAATATAATCGCCTATAGAAATATGCTTTTCTGTTTGCTCCTTGTTTTTTGAGCCTATATCAATATATAAATCATCTATATTCAAGGATATATCCCGTTCTTTTGGTTTTTGCATATGTATAGCCTTGGCACCTATCACCCCTGGTACCTTGCTATCACCTATCAAAACCACCTTTGATACCAAAATTCTGCTATCAACAGATCCAATAGATGCAAATCGAATAAGGCCAGATTCCTCAATTCCCTTTACCATAAATCCAACCTCATCCATATGGGCAGTTATAGCGATGTGATAGGGGGACTCATTTACCCTTTTATGCACAATAACATTACCAATTACATCTACATTTATTGTATCAACTACCCCCTTGAGATTTGAAATTACAATCTTTTGCACTTCCCGTTCGCAACCCGAAATACCATTAGCGTTAGTTAGTAACTTTAATAGCATAATAATAACTCCTCCATATTAACTTCATTTAAACTTTTAATAAATTCGGCCAATAGCTTGCCTGTTTTTTCAATATCTGAAATGCTAATTGTTTCAACAGAAGTGTGCATATATCTTAAAGGTATAGAAAGCAGCCCAGTAGCTACACCTTCCCTAGATATCTGAATTGATCTAGCATCAGTTCCTGTGGGTCCTTGGGCAATTTCTATTTGGTAATCAATATAATTTTTTTCCGCAACATCTTTTAATTTTTCAAATAATTTGGGGTGAATATTTGGTCCTATAGTAATTGCTGGCCCTCCCATCATTTCTATTGTGTCAAATTTATTTAAATCGGGGGTATTACCAAAACCTACATCAATAGCTATACCAATTTGCGGATTTATACCATAAGTAGATGTGATTGCCCCCCTAGTACCCACTTCCTCTTGTACAGTTGCAACACAATAAACATCAGCATTATGTTTTGATTTTTGTAGTTCCTGCAAACAAAGATACATTGCCGCAACACCTGCCCTATCGTCCATAGCCTTTCCAGTAACCCAATCATTTAGGAGGAAATTTGCCTTGCGTTTAATTGTTATAAAATCGCCAATATTAATTAATTCATCCAATTGCTTTTTATCAAAACCAGTATCAATTACTAACTCTTCAATTTTTATAGCCTTATCTCTTTCCTCTTTTGTAGTCAAATGAGGTGGTTTAGCTCCGATTACTCCGAAAACTTTTCTTTGCCCGTGTATAATAACTTCTTGACATAAAAGTGTTCGCTGGTCGATACCGCCTATATTTGTAAATTTTATAAAACCTTTTTCATCAATTTCTTTAACCATTAGACCTATTTCATCCATATGGGCTGCTAGCATAACTTTATTTGGACTATTTGCTTCTCCCCTTTTTAGACAAATAATATTACCCAATGGATCTACTGTGATCTCGTCAGCATACTTTGAAAATAAGGAATATACAAATTTAGAAATTTCATTTTCATTCCCAGAAACCCCTGTTGATTCAGATAGTTTTTTTAATAATTCCCTAATCTCCATACATGGCCTCCTTTCATTTTCTACAACTTCCTAGTATAAAAAAAAGTTTTTACCGGTGTTAAGTTATATCGGTGTGGCAATATTATTTGTTCGGTACTACCAACAAACAATATGCCATCCCTGTCCAAAGCATCGTGGAATTTGTGGTACATTTCACTTTTTGTTTCCTCCGTAAAATATATCATTACATTTCGACATATAATTAAATCACAATTATTGGGATATTTATCTTCTAAAAGATTATGATGTTTAAATGTAATTCTTTTTTTTATATCCTCGGAAATTTTATAATAATCATTAACCTTAGTAAAATAGTTATTTTTAAATTTTGCCGGTAAATTTGTTAAACTTTTCGCTGAATAAGTACCTATATTTGCTTTTACTAATGCCCCTTTATCAATATCAGAGGCTAAAATATCAATTTCATGTAATGGAAAAAAATTTGTTAGCAACATGGCTAATGAATATGGTTCTTCCCCAGTTGAACATGCAGCACTCCATATCTTTAGTTTTGATTTTCGGCTTAATAATCCCGGTAATATATCCTTTTCAAGCACATCCCATTGTTGGGGATTTCTATAAAATTCAGAAACATTTATGGTTAAGTAGTTTACAAACTCTTCCAACAAGTTTAAATTTGTGTTCAGGGCCTTAAAATATTCTTCATATGAATT
>CAZUTD010000208.1:0-3374 GCA_964623185.1 uncultured Clostridiaceae bacterium | reverse complement strand
CTTAGAAATGTAATATTTCCTATATGTAATTCATAAGTGATAATCAATTTACGCACGATTTACGCACGGTCAGAAATGAGAAATTTGAAATTATCAATATATAGCGTATGGAATGTTGTAACTAGTGCTGTATATAGTATCTTCTACAAAAAAATTTAGTACATCAGTTACCAAAGAGATAATATTATACAAATATCAAACACCAAGCTGGAAACGGCTTGGTGTTTTGTGCTTTTGCGGCTATAATAATTATAAGCGGATTTAAGGGATTATTGCAGAAGTTGCTGATTTGGATATATAGTTTTGTCTTGCCTCATAAGGGACTTAAGCTGTTAGGGAATTATTTTATAATTGTGGTATTTATATATGGCAAACATATGAAGGAGAAGATGCTATGAAAAAGAAAATAAGATTTATATGGATCCTAGTTATTTCATTGGTTTTTATAGTAGTGGGCTATATGCGTTATTATCCTATAAGGGAGGATCAGGATACAGTTGAATTAAGCCATATCATTGAGGGAGAGTTTGATGTAAAGCCGGAGGACTTTACAGCCATTGGGTTAAACAATAAGGATTTCTATTATTTTGTAATTGCAGGGGATAATATTGCTGTCGTAAGAATGAAAATGGGCATGTTTAACCGATTACGATACCAGGGTATGTCTTATACTAATACAAATTTTGTAAATGGACTTGTGGAGAGTAGGGGAAATAAGTATCTACTGGTGGGTGGCAAGAACCCAAATCATGAAATCCAAAAAATATCCTTTACCCTGGATAAGGTCCCATACGAAATAGACCTTGTAAATCCGGGTGATATATTTTTTGAATATATTCAGCTTGATAATAAAACTTTTGAGAACCATATATTTTTAGACAATACGGTCCTATATAATGCTAAGGGAGAGGATATTACGGCTACTATTAATATGAGTAGTGGTGGATTATAGGCAATAATAAATTGGTAACTGTCGGTAAGATTATAGAGAAAACCTATATTTGTAGTTATTAGCTCTAATTTATCAAATATATATTGTTGTATAAATGCCAAGCAAATTATCATATAAAGGGGGCAAGCTATAAGATGAGTGTATTGACATATATTGCAAGTGATTCGCCACTTAAGGAAATGAGGAATCCCCATATTAAATTATTATCGGTAAATCAGGCATTAGAAATGGGAATTAAGGTTCATGAATTTATGTTACAAGCATTATATGATAGAGATAAAACAGATGTAATCTTATGGATAGATGATGATAAAAACTTTGGCGAAATATCAATTAGGCCATTTTGCAAAGGTGATATGTTTGATAATATTTATACAGAAAAGAGATTTTGTGCACATTTAGAGTGGGAATATACTGAAGATAGGGCTGTAAAGCTTATTAAATATATAAAATCCCACCTAATTGATGCTGGCCAACTTGAGCTATGGAACATTTGGTTGGGTGAATGGTTTGATGGGTCGGAGTTGAAAGTGAAAAAATATTATATTCCAATTGAACAACTAGGGATTTCAGATTTAGAAAAGATTTTCAACAAAAATAAATTCGAATTTCCAGAGTGTATTATAATTGCACGGAAGGGATAAACATTATATTGCGGGGTGACAATCTTTATAAGCTCTAGTAGGCAGGGACGCACTCTTATGGCATCAGAAAGACCACAATTGTAGGGGTGATAATTTTATCGCCACGCTTGTACTATAAATAAAAATAGGTATAAATATATTTGCAATATAATTTTTTTGATGAGGCTGAAAAATGGGATTATTTTGGAACTTAATACAACAGGATCAAATTGATAAACAGCATGAAAAAAGTAAGGCCTTGGAAGGAAGAGTGGCATATTTAGAAAAAGAATTGAAGAGAACCCAGGATTTACTTTACAAAACCCTGATGGCCTTGGAAAGGTATAGTCAGGAAGATATAGATGGGGATGGGGAAATTGGCTAGGGGGTTTAATGGGGAATATAAAAAGACCTATAAGCCATTGATAGCTTGGGTAATTTGCTATCCTTTAATAAACATTGTAATTATTATGGCTATTGACCGATTATCCCCTCTTACTAAAAAAATGTCAGTAAAAACTTCGGCCTTGTTTTCTCTAATTTTCATGGTTATTAGTATATATATATTGATGCTTATAATCTACAAGGGAGAATATATCTACTGGATTAATGGTGGGCCAAATTTTAAACAGGCTCAAGAAATGACTAGTGGGGAAAGAAAAGAGTATGCAGGTAAATATCTAGCCATATTTTATAAAGTAATGATAGTAACATTTTTATATGGATTTATAAGTTTAATCCTAGTCCTGCCATCCTGGTTGGATGTAATTTTAATCACACTATTTGTTGTAATACCAAGCTTTTCAACAATGTGGATTAGATTTGATTAGGGGTGGTTCAAGGGTTGTTGCAGATATTTGTTTAAGCTGTGACCATATAATAAAAATTAGGGTTGAGAAAGCTGAAAAATTTAAATGTTTGCAAGTGTATTCCTTCCAATAAATAATTGTACTTTAGGGGGTTTAGTTTATGGTAAGGTTTAAGGCAAGGAAGGGTAAAATAATATTGATAGTTTTGACAGTTTTGATTTTACTTGTGGGAATCTTTTTATTCTCCGGGATGGGTTACATCCCCCTTATTGGTAGGGTAAAGGCAGAAAACAAGTTGAGTGCCTATGTGCAAAAACAGGGGTATAGGGCGGATAGGCTCTATGTTAAATATGATTGGTATAATAATGTGTATGTATGTAGATTGGATGATAAAACCCTCCTAAGCTATCGATTGCAAAACAATAGTATTCATGATGAAAAGATTAATAAGCAGGTGAATGAACAATTGCAACAAAGTCACCAAGATATAGTAAGTCAATTTCCCACAAATCTGATTTTTCCGGAATCTATTTTCCTGTGGTCCACAGTCAAGGCCGATAACTATGCTGAAAAAGCAGAAAGACTTTATCTTTTGGGAGTATTTAATACCGCTGATTTACCTGTTAGTGAAAGTGAAAAAATGCCGGCAGCTATTGCGACAGATTTCATTGCTCGCATGGGTGATGAATACAATATTACGGGTATACAGCTTATATATGCA
The DNA here is from genome assembly GCA_964623185.1 of uncultured Clostridiaceae bacterium. Taxonomy (GTDB): domain Bacteria; phylum Bacillota; class Clostridia; order Peptostreptococcales; family Natronincolaceae; genus CAYMGQ01. The sequence goes on along the minus strand of CAZUTD010000208.1, from coordinate 269 downwards.
GATAGGAATGGAATGTATGATATCGAAATAAGGGCTGATAGTTTCCGCCCCTTGGAAGAGGGGCAGTTGTTGGTAGCCACTAAAAAACGCCCCGAGGAAAGGCTGCCGGAGGATTACCTTGAGTGGCGGCAGGATATGGATTAGAACGGAATTGTAGGCGATGACGGTCCTGTCACCCCACATGCATGGAACACATTTTTTGTAAGATAAGGGCTAATAAAAGGGGGGTCATAATGAGAAGGAAGAAGAAAATGGGTTGTTTGAGAGGG